>JBFMHB010000046.1 GCA_040752915.1 Acidobacteriota bacterium | reverse complement strand
CACGCGCGGGGTTCAGCTCGAGGTACCCCTTCCGCTTCCCGTGAGGGGCGCCTGTGAGGTCCGGTTTCTCCTCGACCAGGGTGAAATTCTCGTCCGGGCCACCGTGAAGCGGTGCCGCGTTTGGGGGCGGGCGGGCGGGGAAGCCCCCTCCCGGGGCCTGCTTTACCGGGCCGGACTGGAGTTTGAGCGGCCCTTCCCCGCGCTGCTGGGAGCCATGGGCGTGGGGGAGGCGTCGGCGGAACGGCCCGGCGGTGCGGAGGGAAGCGCCGGCCCACATAGGAACGGGGGGCCGTGGGCGGGAAGGGCCGAAGTCCGTCTTCGGCGGGACGAGACCCCCGAGGAGGACCCCGACTGAGTCTCCCTCGGGCCCGGTTTCGGAGGAGAGGTTCCCAGGCGCGCCCCCGGGGGGTATACTGCCCTCGGATCGGGTTCCGACCCACCCTTATGGGGTTCGAGCCCTGTGCAACGCGCCCTGTGAACTCCGCCAGGCCCGGAAGGGAGCAACGGTAAGCAGCCAGCTCGTGTGCCGCAGGTCGCTTGAACCCCTTTCCATTTTCCGCCACCCTAGGGGCTCCGGCAGCCTTCGAGCGGGGGAGAGCCATGAATCAGGAACGCCCACACCAGGCACTGGCGCGACGGTACCGCCCGCGGTCCTTCTCCGAAATGGTGGGCCAGGAGGCCGTTGTCCGCACCCTCCGGAACGCCCTCGCGAGCGGCCGCATCCATCCCGCCTATATCTTTTCGGGCATCCGGGGGGTAGGAAAGACGACAGCGGCGAGGATCTTCGCCAAGGGCCTCAACTGCGCCAACGGCCCCACGCCCGACCCATGCGGCGCTTGCCCGGCCTGCGAGGAGATCGCCCGAGGGGCCTGCCTGGATGTGCTGGAGATCGACGGCGCCTCCCACACCCATGCGGAGGAGGCCCGGGAACTCATGCAGGCAGCTCGCTACATGCCCGCCCGGGACCGCTACAGGATCTTCATCATCGACGAGGTCCACATGCTCTCCGTGCAGGCCTTCAATGCCCTCCTCAAGACCTTGGAGGAGCCTCCCCCGCACGTCGTCTTCATCCTCGCCACCACCGAGCCCCACAAGATCCCCGAAACCATCCACAGCCGCGCCCAGCACTTCGTTTTCCGGCGGGTCCCTCCCCCGCGGGTGGCCCGCTACCTCCAGGAAATCTGCCGGGAGGCCGGGGTCGAGGCCGAGCCCGAGGCGCTGGAGATCGTGGCGCGGGGAGGTGAAGGCTCGGTCCGTGACAGTCTGACCCTGCTCGACCGACTCCTCGCCTACGCCGACGGGCCCTTGACGGAGCGGGAGACCTCGGAGGCGCTCGGAGTGGTGGGCCAGGAGGACCTTCTGGGGCTGCTGGAGTCCCTCATGGGAGGAGATGCCCGCGCGGCGGCCTCCTTCGTGGACAGAATGCGGGAACGGGGCCAGAACCTGGACCGATTCCTCGGGGACATGGACGAGACCCTTCGAACGGCCATGCGATGGAAGCTGGGATCTGACGCCCCAACCGCTCCGCAAAGGTTGAAGGCCCTCTCCTCCGGGGCCTCGCTGGAAGACCTCTTGAGACTCACCGACCTGATCGCCTCGACACGCCAGCGCCTCAAGGGGGCGGCGGATCCCGAAGCGCTCGTGGAACTCCAGCTCGTGAAGGCGGCCCACCTGCCGAACATTCTGCCCCTGGACGCCATCTTGGGGGCTCTGGCGGGCCAGGCCCCTCCCTCCCGGCCGCCGTCGGGGAACGGGGAGCGGGCCAAGGTGCCCCAAAAGGAGATGGAGGAGGCGGAGGAGGCGGAGGAGGTGGAGGGCCTCCGTTTCCGCGCCCTCATTCCCTTCAAGCGGATGGACGAGGGCGAGGCGGCCTCCTTGGAGAGCGATGGCCGCTTTTCGGCGTTCAAGGAGGCCGCGGGGCTCAAGGTGCCCCTGGCCGCCTCCGCCATCCAAGCGGCGGACGTGTCCTTGGATCCCGACGGCGTTCTTCACGTGGCCCTTCCCGATGGGGCGCTCACGGCGGCCGCCCTCCTGGGTTCGCCCGAATCACGGGAGGTGCTGGAGCGCTCGGCCCGTGAACTGGGCTTTCCCGGTCGGGTCGTGGTGGAGGTGCGGGAGCCGGATCTCCAGGCTGCGCCAAAGGAGCCCGAAGGGCCGAAGGGGACGCCCCTTGCAGAAAAGGTGATCCGCCGCCTCGGGGGCCAGGTGGTGGGCGTACGGCCGGTGACGCCGCCGGTGCCGGTGGGAGGAGAAGATGCCGAACCTGAATAAGCTCTTGAAGCAGGCCCAAAGGATGCAGGAGAAGGTGCAGGAGGAAATGGAGGCCCTCCAGGTCCAGGAATCGGCGGGAGGCGGGATGGTCAGCGTCCTCATGAACGGGCACAAGCAGGTCCTGGAGATCCGGGTGGACCCGTCCCTGCTGGTCCCCCAGGAAAAGGAAATGCTGGAGGATCTCCTGGTGGCCGCCGTGAACGCGGCGGGCTCCAAGGTGGACGAGACCCTGCAAACCAAGTTGGGGGGCCTGGGAGGGGGATTGGGCCTTCCCGGCTTTTAGGGTACGGTCGTGGCCGAACTTCCCTTCCCCCTCCGCCGCTGTCTGGAGGTCCTGCGCAAACTGCCGGGTGTGGGGCCCAAGTCCGCCCAGAGGATGCTCTTCCATCTCCTGGAAAGGGCGCCGGACGCCCCCCGTGAACTCTCCGAGGCGCTCCAAAGAGTGGCCGAAGAAGTGATTCGATGTCCCGAATGCCGGGTCTACCAGGCCGCCGGCGAACCGTGTCCACTGTGTAGCGACGCCCGGAGGGACCCGGGGGTCCTCTGCATCGTGGAAACGCCGTCCGACGTATACCTGGTGGAGGAGACGGGCGAGTTCCGGGGCCGGTACCACGTTCTCCACGGCCTCCTATCGCCCCTTCGGGGAGTCCGTCCCGAAGACCTCGGACTGGAGGCCCTTGAGACAAGGATCGCAGGCGGCGAGGTGCGGGAGGTCATCCTGGCCACGCCGCCCACCTCCGAAGGGGAGGCCACGGCTTCCTTCCTGGCGGCTCACTTGGAAGGGCGGGTGGGCCGCATTTCGCGGATCGCCTACGGCCTCCCCGTGGGCGCGGAGTTCCAGTACGTGGACGCCCAAACCCTTTCCCGCGCGCTCTCGGGCCGCAAGACCCTCACCTCGTGATTCGCCCTGTGAACCAGCCCCTCGCCTGAGCTCCCCCCGGGCAGGGGGTCGGGGATACGTTGCAAGGCCCGAGGGGATTGTGCTATACGAGCAAAGATTAGGGAGGACCGTATGGGCGCCTCAGACCTCATCATGTATGAGGAGGAATTTCAGAAAATCAAGGACATTATCAGCAAGCTGAGGGTCGACGCCAACGCCAACGTGGTCTTCCTGGTGGACAAGAACGGGCAGCAGATCGCGGCAACGGGGGACGTGGAGCGGCTGGACACGACGTCCCTCGCCTCCCTCACGGCGGGAAATGTGGCGGCCACGGATGGCCTGGCGAAACTCATCGGAGAAAAGGAGTTCGCCGTCCTCTTTCACGAAGGGGAGAAAGAGAACATCCACATCTCCATTGTGGCGGGGAAGGTCATCCTCGTGGTCATTTTCGACGAACGATCCTCCCTGGGGCTCGTCCGCCTTCGGGTCAAACGCAGCTCCGAGGAACTCAGCCGGGTCTTTCACCAGATCATGGAGAAGACCGAGCGGGAACGGGCCACCGGTGCGTCGGCGCTAGAGTCTCCCTTCGCGGAGATCACGGACGCGGACATCGACGCGCTCTTCAACGAGTAGAGGCGGGGGAGTCCGGGCCATGTCCTTTATCAACTATGCCTCCCGAGAGATCAACTGCAAGATCGTCTACTACGGGCCGGGGCTGTGCGGAAAGACCACCAACCTCCAGTACATCTACGAAAAGACGAATCCCCAGGCCAAGGGAAAACTGATCTCCCTCGCCACCGAGACGGATCGCACGCTTTTTTTTGATTTCCTTCCCCTGGATCTGGGCACGATTCGGGGGTTCAAGACCCGTTTCCACCTGTACACGGTCCCCGGCCAGGTCTTTTACGACGCCTCCCGCAAGCTCATCCTGAAGGGGGTGGACGGGGTGGTGTACGTGGCCGATTCTCAGGAACCGAGGATGGACGCCAACATCGAGTCCATCCGGAACCTGGAGGCCAACCTCCAGGAGCATGGGTTCGATCTGAGGGCCATCCCCTACGTGCTTCAGCTGAACAAGCGCGACCTGCCCACGGCGGTCCCGGTGGAGGAGATGCTCCGGCAGCTCCGCTTCAAAGACGAGCCCGTATTCGAAGCGGTGGCCGTCAAGGGGATCGGCGTCTTTGACACGCTTAAAGCCTGTGCAAAACAGGTGCTCATCGAGCTTTCCAAGAAATAGCCCGTCCAAGCCGCGGGGCGAAGAAAGCCCTCCGCGAGGCGGGTCTCACCCCCACCGCGTCCACGTCCCCTTGAACCACCGGTACAGGCGCATCCGTCCGTCGATTCCCGCCGCCCGAAAGGCCCAGGCCTCCTTGCCTTCCGCGTCCCGCAGGTAAAGGGTTCCTGGCGTGGCTGTGAAGGTGGGGCTGAAGCTCCAGGTGTTCCCTTTCCCGAAGCGCACGGGATCGTCCGGGGGGAGGGGGTTCCCGGCCGGGTCGGTGCGGACCTCGGGGGGGATGCCCACTCTCGCCCAGGGCTGCTTCAGCGGCCTGGCCGACCCGAGAGGCCGGTCGATTCCTCGCCGGATGTCCTCACGCTTCACGCCATCGGCGTCGCCGTCACGGTATAGCCGGGCGGTCACCCCGTTTTCGGAGTCGGAAAAGACCACTCCCACATACGTCCGTTCGCAAACGGCCCGGGTCGCCGCTTCGGCGACCAGGGCTTTCACCTCGGAGGCGAGGCTGCGGGTGGCCGACTGTCCGGCGATGCGATTCAGAGCCCCTGCGGCGACCACGGCGGCCATTCCGAGCGCGGCCACGGTCAATAGGCCTTCAATCCAGCTCGATCCCCTCTCCCGTTCACCTGCGGTCTTCCGTTGCACGTCCATGGTTCATCTCCCGAACAAGAAAAGGGGCGGCGGGGTGGCACGCCCCGCCGCCCTCGATCCGGTCCATTTCCCTACAGGGAGAGGTGGGGCCGAAGCCCGTCCAGAACCTTGGGGCCGATCCCCTTCACATTCCGGAGCTCCTCGATGGTCTTGAAGCCCTTGTGCGCCGTTCGGTAGTCCACGATCCGCTGGGCCATCTTGGGGCCGATCTTCGGAAGGGTGGCCAGCTGCTCGGCCGAGGCCGTGTTGAGGTCCACCTTCCCCGCGGGCAGGGCCTTGGCCTTCCGGCCCGCCGTCGCCTTGGGGGCCTTGGCCGAGTCCACGGTCTGGGCCTTGGCGCCTCCAGGGGTCTGGGCCAGGATCGGGAGGGAAGAAAGGCAGAGCCCCCCCGCCACCAACGCCATGGTCACCACCGCCACCAGTTTCTGGGTCATGTTCCGCATGTTCGCCTCCTCTGCGTCTTTGTCCGGGGGACCGCCCCGCCGGTACGCCCGGAACGGAGCAGGGGGCGTGCCAGGAGGACCGGCATGGGAGATGTCCTTACAAATCAGTTAAATAGGCGATGTCGTGTGGATTCCTGGAAGGGACCTTCCAATCCGGTTCCTGGACGGGTTTGCTAACGTCCATGTTATCAACAGGATAGCAAGTCAATTTTCTTGGACGCGCCGTTTTCAGTGCAGACCCGAGGGCGGTCATTGCAACCCGTTGATCCAGAAGGACTTGCCTCTTGACACGCGAGGTGGATACCGGAAGGCCTGACCTCCGAACCCGGGCAGGGCCCTTGCACCGCTCCCACCTGGAGGTGACCCATGGCTGAGGGAACCATGCTGGGAATCAAAGAAATGCCGGAGGAGGAGCGGCCCCGAGAGCGGTGTCTCAAACGGGGGGCGGCCTCCCTGAGTACCACCGAACTCCTGGCCATCCTGCTCAGAACAGGAAGCCGGGGAACAACGGCCCTGGAAATGGCCCGTGAGGCTCTCGTGCGCGCCGGTTCCCTTCGAGGCCTCGCCGCCATGGAAGCTTCCGAACTCGTCCGTTTCGGCGGCCTCGGGCCGGCTCGCGCCGCCCAGGTGGCGGCGGCCCTTGAATTGGCGCGGCGGTTCACGGAGGAGGAAGTGCTGCGCAAAGAGACCCTCGCCGGTTCGGAGGAGGCCTATCGCTTTCTCAAGCCGCGCCTCCGCGACTTGCCCCACGAGGTATTCGCGGCCATCTTTCTCAGCCAGAAGCACGGCGTCCTCGCCTATCGGGAGCTGTTCAGGGGGTCCATCTCCTCGAGCACGGTCCACCCGCGGGAGGTCGTCAAGGCGGCCCTTCGGGAAAACGCGGCGGCCGTGATCCTGGCGCACAACCACCCCAGCGGACACGTGGCGCCGAGCCCCGACGACCTCCGCTTGACGGAGCAGCTCAGGGCCGTCCTTTCCCAGATCGACGTGCGGGTTCTGGATCACCTGATCGTGGGCGGAAACGGGTACTTTTCGTTTTCCCGGGAGGGGCTCCTGCATGGATAGGGCCCCGCGGAGGAGGGATGCCCCCGACCTGATGGGACTTTCGGATCGGGAGGACGCGCCCGGCCGCCACGGCTCACCGGCTCGCAAGGCCTCCGGGACGACTCCCATTCGCCGGAGCGCCTTTCCGGAGGGTTCTCAGCTCGCGGCTTCCTCGTACTCCCGCCGGAGGGCCTCCACGATCTGACGGACGGAAAGGATGCCCTGGGCCCGGAAGGCGTTGGCGCCCGCGAAGGCGAAACCGCTCCGCAAGTTTCCCTTCTGGGCGTTCACGAGGGCCAGGGCGATGCAATAGGGGGCGGTCTTGTAGTCGCAGGTGGTGATGCAGTGATAGGGACACTTGAAGGGCGACTTCTCGCCGGCCTCCACCGAATCGAGGAAGGCATTTCGGATGGCCCGTCCCGGAAGTCCCACCGGGCTTTGGATGATGCCGATGTCCCCTTCGCGGGCGTTGAGGTAGGCCTCCTTGAAAGCGGGAGCGGCGTCGCATTCGTGGGTGGTGACGAACCGAGTGGCCATCTGCACTCCAGAGGCGCCCAGGCGTTCGAACTTCAGGATGTCCCCCCCCGAATACACGCCTCCCGCCGCCACGACGGGGATGGGCCGCTCGGCTCGGTCCTCGAAGGCCCGAACGGCGTCGACGACTTCTGGAACCAGAATTTCCAGGGCGTTGGAGGGCTGGGTCAGGTCCTCGGGCTTGAAGCCGAGGTGCCCGCCCGCAAGGGGGCCCTCCACCACGATGGCGTCCGGAGCCCGCCCGAACCTCTCCAACCAGCGTTTGCACAGGATGGTGGCGGCCCTGCCGGAGGAGACGATGGGGGCCAGCCGGGTCCGGCACCCCGAATCAAGGTACTTCGGGAGGTCCAGCGGAAGCCCCGCTCCCGACAGGATGAGGTCGATTTTCTCCTCGACGGCCGCTCTCACCATTTGAGCGTAGTTGGTCATGGCCACCATGACGTTGACGGCCAGCAGCCCCCTGGTCCTTTCACGAGCCTTGCGGATCTCCCTTTTCAGGGCCCGGACGTTGGCCTCGATGAAGTTCGTGTACACGTCGGGTTCGCCCATGCCGATGCCCACCGCGGCGATGGTTCCGACGCCTCCTTCGTCGGCCACGGCGGAGGCCAGGGAAGAGAGGGAGATACCCACCCCCATCCCGCCCTGAATCACGGGGAGCGTGGCGACCCAGTCGCCGATCCGGAGGGGAGAGAACTCTCGCTTGCCCATGGTGGACCTCCTGGGGCGGTGGCCCCATGCGATCGCTTCGAAGGTCCTCGCTGGGACGGACGGTCTCGGCCGGTGTTGCCGGGTTCTAGAGGGCGGCCAGGGCCTCCCGGGCGGCCGAAAGGGTGGCGTCCAAGTCGTCCTCCGTATGGGCCGTGCTGACGAAACCCGTCTCGAACTGGCTCGGGGCCAGGTAGATCCCCCGCTCGAGCATGGCCCGGAAGAAGGCGCCGAATCGGGCGGTGTCACAGGTCCGAGCCGAAGCGTCATCGTCCACGGGGCCGCCCGTGAAAAAGGCCGTGAACATGGACCCCATTCGATTCACGGTGAGGGGGACGCCGACCTCGCTCGCGGCGTCGGACATCCCCTTGCCAAGGCGGTCCGCCAGGGCCTCCAGCCGTGAGTAAACGGCGGCCCTGTCGCGGTCCAGGATCTTCAGGAGGGTGAGCCCGGCCGTCATGGCCAAGGGGTTCCCCGACAATGTCCCCGCCTGGTAGACGGGACCGGACGGGGAGACCTGCCGCATGAGGGCTTCGCTCCCGCCGTAAGCCCCCACGGGGAGGCCGCCCCCGATGATCTTGCCGTAGGTGACCAGGTCGGGGACCACGCCGGTTCGCTCCACCATTCCTCCGAAAGCCACGCGAAACCCGCTCATGACCTCGTCGAAAATCAGGACGGTCCCGTGCCGCCGTGTGAGCTCCCGGGCCGCTTCGAGGTACCCGGCGCGGGGCAGGAGCGTGCCCACGTTGCCGGGCAGGGGTTCCACGATGAAGCACGCCACCTCCTCTGGATGGGCCTCGAGCACCCGCTCCAGGGCGCCCACGTCGTTGAAGGGGATGACCAGGGTGTCCGCGGCGAGCCCTTTGGGAACGCCAGGACTGCTCGGCGTGCCGAAGGTGAGGGCGCCGCTCCCGGCTTCCACCAGGAGGGAGTCTCCGTGGCCGTGGTAGCAGCAGGCCACCTTCACGATCTTGTCGCGGCCCGTGGCCCCCCGGGCGAGGCGGATGGCGGACATGGTGGCCTCGGTCCCGGAATTCACCATGCGGACCATTTCCAGGTGGGGGAGGCGGTCGCAGAGGAACTCCGCCATCTCCACCTCGAGCCGGGTGGGGGCGCCGAAGGAGGTGCCGTCGGAAAGCGCCTTCTCGAGAGCCTCCCGGATCTGGGGATGATCGTGGCCCAGGATCATGGGGCCCCACGATCCGACATAGTCGATGAATCGGTTGCCGTCCTCGTCCCACAGGTAGGCTCCGCGGGCCCTTCGAATGAAGGGGGGATCCCCGCCCACCGACCGGAACGCGCGGACCGGCGAGTTCACCCCGCCCGGAATCCTCCGCACGGCGCGGCCCATGAGTTCCTTGCTCCTAGCGTGTTCCATGCTCACGCTCCAGACGGTCAACCGGTCCGGCGCCGGGGCCGGAAAAGGCCCCTGGGCCTTCCCACCCCGGCACGCGGTCCGGCAAGGCTATTCGGACTTTTGGGGCCCGGACCCGGAAGGCTCGACCGCGACGCCGACCTTGGCCCGGATCTTGGCTTCGATTTCGTCCATGAGCTTGGGGTTGTCCACCAGGTACTGGCGGGCGTTTTCCTTTCCCTGGCCCAGCCGCACTTCACCGTAGCCGTACCAGGTGCCCGACTTCTCCACGACCCGGTGCTCCACGCCAAGATCGAGGAGGTCTCCAGCCTTGGAAATGCCGACCCCGTACAGGATGTCGAATTCGGCCTGCTTGAAGGGAGCGGCCAGCTTGTTCTTGGCCACCTTGACGCGGACGCGGCCGCCGATGGCCTCCCCGCTGGCGGCCTGAAGGTTCGCGATCCGCCGGATGTCCAGGCGTACGGAGGCGTAGAACTTCAGGGCTCGGCCTCCGGTGGTGGTCTCGGGATTGCCGAACATGACGCCGATCTTCTCCCTCAGCTGATTGATGAAGATGATCATGGTGTTGGACTTGCTCACGATGCCCGTGAGTTTCCGAAGGGCCTGGGACATGAGCCGGGCCTGAAGCCCCACGTGGGAGTCGCCCATTTCGCCCTCGAGTTCGGCCTTGGGAACGAGGGCCGCCACCGAGTCCACGACAATGACATCGATGGCCCCGGAGCGGACCAGGGCCTCCGCGATTTCAAGGGCCTGTTCGCCGGTGTCCGGCTGGCTGATGAGGAGGTTGTCCACGTTCACGCCGATCCGGGCCGCGTATTCAGGGTCCAGCGCGTGTTCCGCGTCCACGAACGCGGCCATGCCGCCCTGCCGGTGGACCTCCGCCACGACCTGCAAGGCCAGGGTGGTCTTGCCGGAGGATTCGGGGCCGTAGATTTCGATGACCCTCCCCCGGGGCAGGCCCCCGATGCCCAGGGCCAGATCCAGGCTCAGGCTCCCCGTGGGCACAACGGGCACCTTGACCTTGGCCCCCCGCTCCCCCAGGCTCATGATGGAGCCTTTCCCGAACTGTCTTTCGATCTGCTGGACCGCCGCCTCGATCGCTTTTTTCCGTTCCTTGGAGATCTCCATCACTGCCTCCCTTCGGGCGCCCTCATTCTGGGCCAACGGGACCCTGGATTCAACCGACCCACGCCCCGATTCTTACAAGAGTCGTGCCATCTCTCGGAACGCGAGAAGGGGCGGCCCTTCGGCCGCCCCCATGCAGATGAACCCAGGGCTCGGCCTCAGTCGAGTTCGCCTTCGGCCACCATGAGGCGGAGGATGACCGCCTTCTGCGCGTGGAGACGGTTCTCCGCCTCGTCGAAGACCACGGACTGCCAGCTTTCCAGGACCTCTTCGGTGACCTCTTCTCCCCTGTGGGCGGGGAGGCAGTGCATGAAGATGGCGTCTTCCTTGGCCTTGGCCATGAGGGCGGCATTCACCTGGTACGGCGCGAAGATCGCTTTCCGGGCCTCGGCCTCGGCTTCCATTCCCATGGAGGCCCACACGTCGGTGTAGACGACGTCCGCCCCGCGAACTCCCCCGTCGAGGTCGTTCGTGACTTCGATGACGGCGCCGGTCTCCTTGGCGTCCTCCACGGCCAACGCCACGGCCGCGGTCTTGGGTTCGTAGCCCTTCGGGCACACGATGCGGACGTTCACGCCGGTTTTCGCCCCGATGAACATCAGCGAATGGGCCATGTTGTTTCCGTCACCCACGTACGCCAGGGTCAGCCCCTTGAGGTCGCCCTTCTTTTCCAGGATGGTCTGGAAGTCGGCGAGGACCTGACAAGGGTGGCTGTAGTCGCTCAGACCGTTGATCACGGGCACTTCGGCGTATTCCGCGAGGGTCGTGATGCTCTCGTGGGCGAATGTGCGGGCCATGATGAGGTCCACCATCCGGTCGAGGGTCCGGGCGATGTCCGGCACGCTCTCCCGCTTGCCGAGGGAGATGTCGTTCGGGCCGAGGTAGATGGCGTGGCCCCCGAGCTGGGTCATGCCCGTTTCGAAACTCACGCGGGTCCTCAGGGAGGGCTTCTCGAAGATCATGGCCATCGTGCACCCCGCCAGAAAGTCCTCGAAATCCTCGGGGTTCGCTTTCACCTTGAGGGCCGTGTCCAGAATGGCCGCCACCTGTTCGACGGTCAGGTCGTGGATGGAGATCAGGTCTTTTCCGAACATTGAACGCTCCTGAATGAGGAAGGCCGGTGCTCCGCCCCGGGCGGAGGCGCGGCGGTCCGTCTTTTACTCAATTTCGGGCGGCTCGAGACCGCTTGGGGATGCCCGGAGCCTTTCCCGACTTCTCGTGGTGGATCCTGGTTCCCGCCCGGCCCAGCACGGCCTGGGGCAGGCTCGGGGCGTCCGTGATCACCACCTGTCCGCCCTTCTTCACGAGGAACTGGACCGCCGCCTCGATCTTGGGCCCCATGGATCCCGGCGGGAACTGCCCCTCCTTCTGGTAGGCCAGCACCTCCTCCAGGCTCACGTCCGCCAGGGCGCGCTGTTCGGGCTTCCCGAAATGGACGTAGAGGCAGGGGACGGAAGTGACGATGATCATTTCGTCGACGTCGAGATCGCACGCGAGAAGGACGGAGGTGCGGTCCTTGTCGATGACCGCCTCCACCCCGCGGTGGGTCCCGTCGAGTTCACGAACCACGGGGATGCCGCCGCCCCCTCCCGCGATGATGATGGCCCCGGTGTCGTACAGGGAGCGGAGCGCCCCCACGCCGAGGACCCGCTTGGGGCGGGGGGAGGCGACCACCTTCCGATAGCCCCGGCCGCTGTCCTCCACCATGGCCCAGCGCTCCGCCTCCATGAGGTGCTTGGCGCGATAGGCCGTGTAGAAGGGGCCGATGGGCTTGGTCGGATTCCGGAAGGCCGGGTCCTCCGCGTCCACCTCGATCTGGGTGAGGACCGAGAGGAGGTCCCGCTCTTTCCCCTGCCGCTCGAGTTCGTTGCTGAGGGCCTTCTCCAGGAGGTAGCCCATGCTCCCCTGGGTCTCGGCCACGCATACGTCCAGCGGGAGGGGCGGGACCTTGGTCACCGCCTCCTCCTGCCGGATGAGGTTCTGTCCGACCTGCGGCCCGTTCCCGTGCACCAGGAGGGCGCAGGCGTACCGGTCGAAGAGGGGCACGAGCTGGCGGGCCGCCTCGTCGGCGTTGGCCAGCTGTTCCTGGACCGTCCCCTTCTCACCGGCCTTGATGAGGGCGTTGCCCCCGAAGGCCACCAGGCCCCGCTTGCCGGCCATGGCCTAGAAGAGTCGTCGAATGGGCGCCTCGAGCGTGGGCTGTCCGATCTCCTGAAGGTCGTACATCACGCGCACCGAGGGCTTGTTGATCTTGATGATGCGGCCGAGGTCGATGGGAGTCGCCACGATCACCAGATCGCAGTCGGTCCGGTTGATGGTGGTTTCCAGGTCCTTCATCTGCTTGGCGCCGTATCCCATGGCCGGCAGAAGGATCCCGATCTCCGGGTACTTCTCGTAGGTGTCCTGAATGGACTTCACGGCGTAGGGCCGGGGGTCCACCAGGTCCAGGGCGCCGAATTTCCGGGCCGCCACGACTCCGGCCCCGTACTGCATCTCTCCGTGGGTGAGGGTGGGGCCGTCTTCCACCACCAGCACGCGCTTCCCGCGGATGGCTTCCGGATTGGACACGGCCAGGGGGGATGCGGCGTCGATCACGATGGCCTTGGGATTGACGGCGGCGATATTGAAACGCACCCCGTCCACGTCTTCCCCGTCGGCGGTGTCGATCTTGTTGATGACCACCACGTCGGCGCGGCGGAGGTTGGCCTCTCCGGGGTGATAGGAGATCTCGTGGCCCGCGCGGTGGGGGTCCACGACGACGATCTCGAGGTCGGAACGGTAGAAGGGGAGGTCGTTGTTGCCGCCATCCCACACGATCACGTCCGCTTCCTTCTCGGCCTGGCGGAGAATGGCCTCGTAGTCCACGCCCGCATAGACGACGACCCCCCGCTGGATGTGGGGCTCGTACTCCTCGCGCTCTTCGATGGTGCACTTGTGCTTGTCGAGGTCCTTCAAGCTGGCGAAGCGCTGGACCTTCTGGGCCACCAGGTCGCCGTAGGGCATGGGGTGCCGTACGGCCACCACGCGCTTGCCCATGGACTTGAGGATTTCGCACACCCGGCGCGTCGTCTGGCTCTTTCCGCATCCCGTGCGCACGGCGCAGATGGAAATGACGGGTTTCGTGGACTTCACCATGGTGTGATCCGCGCCCATCATCATGAAGTCGGCGCCGGCGGCGAGGGCGATGGAGGCCTTGTGCATCACGTCTTCGTGGGCCACGTCCGAGTAGGCGAACACCACGAGGTCGACCTTCTCCTTGCGGATGAGGGCCGGCATGTCCTTTTCGTCGTAGATGGGGATGCCCTTGGGATAGGCTTTCCCGGCCAGGGCGGCGGGGTACTTGCGACCGGCGATGTCAGGGATCTGGGTGGCCGTAAAGGCCACGACCCGGTAGGCGGCGTTGTCGCGGAAGAAGACGTTGAAGTTGTGGAAGTCCCTTCCCGCGGCACCCATGATGAGCACGTTCTGGGGTTTCATGAAAATGTCCTCCATTGGCGTGCGGCTGCCGGATCCGGCATTCTTCGCAGCGAGGGAGCATAAGTGTAGCAATATAAGCCCCTAAGGTCAATCGGAAGAAGAGCCGGGCCGCTCGGTGCGGGGCGCTTCACCCTTGACACCCTCCGCCGTTTCGCCGTATTCTTCCCGTCCGGGCGGGAATAGCTCAGCTGGCAGAGCACAACCTTGCCAAGGTTGGGGTCGCGGGTTCGAATCCCGTTTCCCGCTCCAGAAGAGACGAAGGAAGGGGCCGAGAGGCCCCTTTTGTCTTGGGCGAGGGGAGGGGGAGGGATTCGAACCCGGGGCGGTCGAGGGGGAGCGGGGGAACGGGGAGGTTCCCCCGCGCAGAGGGCATCCCGCGTGAGGGCGGGGGGTGACCAGGCCCAATAGCGACACGCCCAGGACCTTCGCGGGCATCCCGCGCGAGGGCGGGGGTTACGCCATGAAAGGCGACCTGGCGTACTGGCTGGCCGGGCATCCCGCGTGAGGGCGGGGGGTGACCGCCTGCCGGAGGCAGGCACCCGAGGGGGGCGGCGGCAGTCAGGTCCGGGCGAGGAGGGCGAGGGTCTCCACTCCGTAGGTTTGGGGGAAGGCGTCGAAGGGACGACAGCGGAGCAGTCGATATCCGCCCGTGCGGAGCAGCCCCAGGTCCCGTTCCAGGGCCGGCAGGTTGCAGGACACGTAGAGGATCCGTTGGGGAGCCAATCGCAGGAGGCCGGGGATGGCCTCCTTGGCTCCCGTCCGCGGAGGGTCCAGAAGGACCGCGTCGAAGCGTTCTCCGTCCTTCGCCAAACGCTCCGCCCACGGCCCCGCGTCGCCGTGAATGTGCCGGATTCGGCCACCGCAGGGGCGGGTGGCGTTGGCTTCCGCGTCCGCGTGGGCGAAGGCGCTGGATTCTACGGCCGTGACCTCCCCGCCCCCCTCGGCCAGGGGAATCGTGAAGTTCCCGATTCCAGAGTAAAGGTCCAGGAGTCGCTCCCCCGGGGAGGGGGAGAGGAACTCCACCGCCGAGTCCACCAGGGAGCGGTTCAGGGCGTAATGGGCCTGGGTGAAGGACCGCACGTCGGCCCGCAGCTCGATCGATCCCCCCGGGCGGCCGGCGAGGAAGTAGGTCACCGAGGGTTCGCCGCCCCGGGCCAGCACATTGGAGGGATCCCGAAGCGGGGTCACGAGGGCGTTTGCGAGTCCGGCGTTCTCCGCCGCGCGGAGGAGGCGGAGAGGCTCCTCCGGAGGCGTCCCGTCCAGGAGCCTCAGGTGAAGGGCGTAGTGCTCCCTTCCCTCGGACCGGACCAGCGTGAACCCCGCGAGATGTCCGGCCGTCGGGCAGGACCGCAGGGCCTTTCTCAAAGAAGCGTAGCGGTCGTTGAAGGCCCGATCGAACAGGAGACAAAGGTCCAGGTTGACGAGGCGGTGCGAAGCGTCCATGTAGAAACCCACCAGGACCCCGTCGCCGGACGGCCGGACGTGGAAATCCCCCCGGTGGCGGTAGCCCCGATCCGGCTCGGCGGCCACGATGGGCTCCATCTTGGCTCCGGGGAGGTGGGCCCGCAGGGCCTGCCGGACCAGGGCCTCCTTCTGTTCCAGTTGGAGGGGGTATTCCGCCGCCAGCCATTGGCAGCCCCCGCAATGTCCGAAATACTTGCACTTGGGTTCGACCCGGCGGGGAGAGGGGCTCAGGACCGCCGTCACCCGCGCCTCGGCAAAGCTGGATTTCACCTTTTCCAGTCGGCACAGGACCTTGTCCCCCGGCACGGCCTGAGCCACGAAGAGGACCTTGCCCTCGTGGTGCGCCACGGCGCGCCCTCCCCAAGCGAAGGACTCGACGGTGACCGATACGGGGGAGGGGGAGGAGGCGTTCCGTTGCGGTCGCGCGCCGCTTCGGGAGCCGGTCGGGCGCCTCACGGTGGAGTCTCCGTTCGAATTCCGGAGTCGCCGTTCCAGAGGCGGTCAGGGAGGCGGCGGAGCAGACCCAGGGCCGCGCGTCTCAAAAGCGCTCCAGGCAAAGCGCCGGCCCATTCCGTCAGGAGGTGCCGAAGGAGGTGGCGACGGCCGAGGGAGCGCCGGGTGGGGGCGGGCAGAGGCCGTGGCGAGGACGGGGCGCCGGCGGGCCAGACGGCCACCACCTTGCCCAGGGCCTCCGGCCAGGGACGCCAGGCGCCCAGGGCGTGGGCATCCCCTTTCTCCAGAAAGCGATCGCCCTTCCCACCCAGAAATCGATGGACCGTCACCTCGCCGGCCCTCTCGAACACCATGAGGTCTCCCCTTCGCAATTCCTCCCGGGTTGCTCGAACAACCTCCACGCCGTCCCCGTCCCGGAGGGCCGGTTCCATGGAGGAGCCCGTGACCGTCACGCGGACCGGCTCATCGGCGAGCCAGAGGGCCAACCCCGGCGGGCGGCCTTCCTGCAGGAGTCGGGCCATGGGCGACCCCCGGGGTCAGACGAAGGGAGTGGGGGTGAGGGAGGCAAGAGCAGGGGCCATCTCCTTGCACAAGCCCACCAATCGCTGTGCGTCTTCCTGGGTGAAGTTCGGGCCTGCGTCCTCCGGTGTCTTCCCCTTGCGAGACACTTCCACGACGCCGATGGCCTTGCCCCCGTGGACGAGGGGCAGGGCGACCATCTTCTGGATGGGCAGACCGCTCGTCTCCATGCCCTTCACGTTCTCAAAGAACCGAAGGTGCCTGCTCTCGGACAGCTTGTTGTCCACCTTGCCCTTCAGGGTGCGCAGGACCTCCGAGGCGAAGGCGGTCTTGTGGTCGGCCGGGATGGCGCCGGCGCCCTGGCGCAGGGCCATCGGCCACAAGAACTTGAGGGTGTTTCCCGTGGTGGTCAGAATCAGGACGGCCACCTCGTCAGGCTTGACCTTCAGGGCTGCGGCCACGGCCTCCGCGAAGATCTGCACCCCCGCCTCAAGGCGCGACTTGGAAGGGGAATCCTGGGCGGCGAGGGCCTCCAGCTTCTGACGGGCATCCATCGTTCCACACCCTCCCTCGGGCACGACGTGCGGTTCTCCGCCCACAGCGGTCCGGTGTCTCGGATCAGCATACCACGGGTCGCGGGCCGCGGTCAGGCGCAGACGACTCGCTGACAGGCGTCGGCCACCTCCGCCGCCTGGTTGCGCAAGTCACCGGAGATCAGGCCGTATATGCGGAAAATGGCCACCCGGATGATGATCCCGATGATGGCGGCCCCCATGATCTCGAGGTTGCCCGGCCGGACCTCGCCCGTTTTCTGACCGTCCTGGAGGATGTCGCGGACCAGGTGCCGGATGTGGCGCACCTTCCGGCTCGTCCGGCCCAGTTCGTTGTGCTCGCTGAGGATCAGGTAGGTGAAGAGGGTCCGGTCCTCGTCGAAGAAGCGGAAGCACCCGTCGGCCAGAGCGAAGAGCCTCTCGCGAAGGCTGGAGGCCACCAGGACGGAGCGGTCCAGCTGGGCCGTGAAATAGGAAAGGTGGGTGAGGTACAGGTCCTCGGCCAGTTCCTGCTTGCTCTGGAAGTGCCTGTACAGGGCGCCCTCGCTGACTCCGGCCCGGCGGGCGATGTCTTTGGTGGTGGTCGCGTGGATGCCCTTTTCCGTGAAGAGTTCGAGGGCCGCCCGAAGGATGTCTGGAAGCTTCGTGTCCCGCTTGCTTTCTTCTACGATCAGCTCCATCGGCGCCCCCCGAATGTATCT
This sequence comes from Acidobacteriota bacterium, assembly GCA_040752915.1. Taxonomy (NCBI): domain Bacteria; kingdom Pseudomonadati; phylum Acidobacteriota; species Acidobacteriota bacterium. Next base: position 5,919 of record JBFMHB010000046.1, on the reverse strand, counting down.
ACTCACTTACATGCAAGCCTATCACCTGCTGATTTTTCTTGTCAAGAAGGGGGGCAGAGTGTGGGCGATAAACTTTCACTTACAAAGGACTGGGGCAGGAGCCCCCGGCCCGAAGGGGCGAGAAGGGTCCGGTCTTGCCGGGAACATCACGGAATGGTAAAAACGCCCTTCCTGTGACCCCTCGTGGGGCGAAACTTCTGGGAGCTTCTCAGATGGCCGACGTCGAGCTTGTGGATGTGCCGCCCCGCTTGAAACAGGGCATCGACTTGGCGGACCGCGGACTGACCTCGGACGCCCTCTCACTGTTCCAGGGATACCTGGAGACCCACCCCGACAGCGCCCTGGCCCTTTCGTATACGGGCATGATCCAGGCTTCTCTGGGCGCGCCCGTCACCGAGGGGCTGGACCTGTGCGTGGAGGCCCTGCGCCAGGATCCGGACGAGCCTCTGTGCTACCTCAACCTAGCGAAGGCCTACATGGCCCAGGACGATCGCTACCAGTGCGTTCGGACCATCCACCGGGGCATGCGCCTGCGGTCTCCGCACCGGCAACGTCTGCTGGATTACTACAAGACCATCGGAGTGCGCCGGAAACCCATCCTTGGCTTCCTCTCCCGGGACAACCCGCTCAACGAGTTCTTGGGCCGGCTTTCCTGGCGTCTCCGCATGGGCGGAGGCTGAGGGCCGAGCCGCTCGACCCCGGTGTTCCGCCGTCCCGCTCAATTCGCGTAAAGCTTCCGGTCCAGGGTGCGGTACTGGACCGCCTCGGCGAGGTGGCGGACGCTGATGGGACCCTCGCCCGCCAAGTCGGCGATGGTTCTGGCCACCTTGAGGATCCGGTGGTGGCCCCGGGCCGTGATGCCCCAGGAGCGGAGGGCCTGAATCAGAAAGGCCTCGGCCTCGCTATTCAGGGCGCAGTGGGCTTCCACCATGCGCTCGTTCATTTGAGCATTGGTGTGGACGGCGGAGCCGGCGAACCGCTCCCACTGTCTCCGGCGCGCCTCCCGCACCCTGGCCCGCACCGCCCGGGAGGTTTCGCCGGGCGAGGCCGCGCGAAGCTCCTCCGCCGGCATGGCCGTGACCTCCACCTGGATGTCGATGCGGTCCAAGAGGGGGCCGGAAAGCTTGGAGAGGTAGCGTTGGATCTGTGGGGGGGTGCAGCGGCATGAGTGGGCGGGGTCTCCGTGGTACCCGCAGGGGCAGGGATTGGAGGCCGCCACCAGCATGAAGGAGGCGGGAAAGGTCAGCTTGCCCCGAACCCGCGCGATGGAAATGCGCCGGTCCTCCAAGGGTTGACGCAGGCTTTCCAGGACGTCCCGCTTGAACTCCGTCAGTTCGTCCAAAAACAGGACACCGTTGTGGGCGAGGGAGATCTCCCCCGGGCGGATCACCGAGCCCCCGCCGATCATGCCCGCGTAGGAAACGGTGTGGTGGGGGGCGCGGAAGGGCTGATGAGACACGAGGCCTCCGTGAAGCGCCGAGCGCTCCCCCGTGGAGGAGAGAACCCGGGTGGTTTCCAGCGCCTCCGCGAAGGACATGGGAGGGAGGATGGTGGGAAGGCGCTTGGCCAGCATGGACTTGCCGGAACCGGGAGGGCCGAGCAGGAGGACGTTGTGGCCTCCGCTCGCGGCCACCTCGAGGGCCCTTTTCACGTGGGCCTGCCCTTTGACGTCGGCCAGGTCCACGGACCAGGGGGGATCCTCCAGGAGTTCGCTGTACGTCTTGTGGGGCAGGGGGTCCAGAGCCAGGTCACCCCGAAGGAACCGCACGGCTTCGGAAAGGCTGGCGAGGGGGAATACGGGGCAACCCTCCACCACCGCGGCCTCCTCCCCGTTGTCGGCGGGGCACAACAGGGCCATTCCCTTGCTCCGGGCCAGCAAGGCCATGGACAGAACCCCGTGGATCGGCCGGAGGGCTCCGTTGAGGGCCAGTTCGCCGACGATGAGGGCCCTTCCCTGGAGGGCATCGGAGGGGATGTGCCCGGTGGCCTTGAGCAGGGCAAGGGCGATGGGCAGGTCGAGTTGGGCTCCTTCCTTCCGGATGTCCGCCGGGGCTAGGTTTACGGTGACCTGCTCGAGGGGATACTGATAACCCGAATTGAGGATGGCGCCGCGCACCCGCTCCCGGCTCTCCCGGACGGCCGCATCGGGAAGGCCCACCGTCACGTAGGCCGGCATCCCCGGCTGGACGTCCACCTCCACTTCGACGGGTACGGCATCGATGCCGTACAGGTCCGCGGAGGTGAGGCGCACCATCATGGGTGTTCGGGCTCCTTCAGGTGAAGGGGGGCCTGGTAGAATCCGCCCGACCGCGTCCGGCACTGAAGGAACAGGGCCCCGACGCCCCCGAGTTCCGGACCCAGCGCCACCCGATAGCGGTTGACGCCCGCCCCGCGCGACGGGAAGCTTGGGAGCCCCAGAAGGTCGGCGGAGCCTCCGGCTGGAGGGCCGTTGAAGAGCGAGTAGTCCAGAATGCCCGCCCGCTCCTCCAGGAGCAGGTCCAAGGTCCCCTCCTCCAAGGAACCCTCCCGAATCCGGAAGGGGGGCGTCGGGTCGCCCCAGAGGGTCAAGGCCAGCCCCGCCCCGGAGTCGGTCCGCCCTGCGTTCCAGAGCACCACCCACAGCCGGCTGGCGCCGGGAACCAGGGGCAGGCCGCCGCTTTCGGCGAGCGTCCCCACCCCGGACCAGAGCACGCGGCCCGAGGCGTCCGAAAGGAAAGTGAGCACGTGGAGGTCCTGACCGTCTCCCGCGAGGGCCAGATCCACCGCGGCCGCCGCATCGGGAAGGTCGAAGGCGCTAGAGGTCCAGCCTCCCGGGGGCAGGTTTTCCGAGAGCGCCCACACGGCGGGCAGGGTGCCGGGTTCGGTGTCGATCAACCGCGCCTCCATGGCCCGCGACAGGATCCACGCGGCGTACCTCCGGAGAAAGGCCGAATAGGGCACCCCTCTCCGCTCCAGGGCCCCCTTCAGGCGGGCACCACCCGATCCCGGCGGAAGGGCCTCCGGCAGAAGGGTCGGATCCGAGACGGCCTCCGAAAGGAATAGGTACAGCAGGGCATCCTGGACCATGGGCTCGCCCAGGCGGGGGGAGCCGGCGGCGCGGGCCAGCCCGTCCACGAGGGGCGTCGGATCGCCCAGGACCAGGGAACGCAGGGCATGGAGCGCGGCGGGCCGGGCGGACTCGTCGAGGGCCGCCGAGGCATCCGCCCACATGGCTCCAAAAACCCCCTCTGCAAGGTCGCTCGTTCGAGGAACGAGAAGGGGGTCCGCCACGGTGGCGGGAGTGCCGAAGAAACCTTTCCAACAAGCTGTAAATCGGCGATGGATTGCCGCCGCGACGGTTTCTCCCGCGAGATTGGTCCCGGCCGGAAGCCAGAGGGCCGCCCCATCGGTCCCGGAGGAGACCACCACAGGGGCCTTGGCGGGTTGCGCCAGGGCGCCCACCGCGATGAGCAGAAGCAGGAGCACAACCAACCGACGGCTCGCCACGCGAGGGCCTCCAGTTCCAGGGATTCTGGACCACGGCCCGGGACCTGTCAAGGATTGGGTTCAGGTTCGGGTCCCAGCGGCTCCATGGCGGAGGCCCATCCAGGGGCCTTGGAGAGGGACGAAAAGGCCGGGTCGGATCGAGGATCGGGGAGAAGGTTCTCCCCCGGTGAAATCTCCTCCCGATGGCGCAAGGCCGTCTCGAGGGAGCGAAGGGCTTCTTCCGGGCGCCCCGCCGCGGCGTGGAGCCGGGCCAGGAGATAGTGGGGCCAGGGATGGTTCGGAGAGGCGGAGCCGGCGCGCCTCAACGCCAGGTCGGCCTCCTCCAATCGGCCCTGGTCCAGCAGCCAGGCTCCGGATCGAATTCCGGCGTATCGAACGGCCTCCCGAGGCAGGCGAGGGGCCGCCAGGTCCTCCCGGAGGGAACGGAGGAAAGCCTCCGCGGCCTCCTCGGGGGGGCCGGTTTCCAGCAGCGCCCCCCCGAGAAGGTACCAGGCCCAGGGATCGGAGGGGTCGAGGGTCGCCGCCTCCCGCAGCCGGGCGGCGGCCTCCTTCCAGCGGCCCCGGGCCAGAAGAGCGGCTCCGGACCGCATGGTCGGGCTGGAGGGGCCATCGTTGGGTTGAGGGGGCAGGTGCATCACGAGGGCGGCCTGGAATCGAGGGGTGCCTCGAAGGCCCTTGAAGTCCTCGTCCAGGGACGGATCGGGAAGGGTGGCACCCCCCGGGGCCCGGGCGTCTGCATCCAGGGCGGCCACCAGGGATTGGAGGGCGTCCCCGGTCCGGCCATCGAGGGCGAGCACGCAGGCGCGGTTGTACGAGAAGGAGGGATAGTCGGGATCCTCCGTCAGGGCCGAGGCGTACACGTCGGCCGCTTCCTTGAGGAGCCCCTGGAAGGCGAGGGACAGGCCGAGCCCGTCCGCCGTTTGGCGCCGTTGCTTCACGCCCAGGCCCGGCGAGGACCGGTCCAGCCGGAGTGATTCCCGGAAGGCTTCGGCGGCCTCGGAATACCTGCGCTGGGCCAGAAGAGCGTGGCCGAGGTAGCTGAGCGCCAGGGCGTTTCCCGGATCGAGCAGGCAGGCCTGGCGCAGGAGGGGCTCGGCGGAACCGGCGTCCCCTGCGTCCAGGTGCATCGCGCCCTGCCGGAACAGGGTGTGGGCCTTCTCTCGCGGAGGAATCTGGGACAGCGCCGGAGCGGCCAGGGCCAGCACCGCCAGGGCGAGCAGACCGGCGCGGTGGGTCGCGGGCAGGGTGCGCCGCCCTCCACGCGGCCCTTCGGACCGGTCCGGGACGACCTCGGGGTCCCGCGGGGCGGCATCCCCCGAGCCGATCCTCCGCGGGTCATTCGCCCCCTTTGGCGCACAGGCCCTCAATTCAGATACCCCATCAATTGGCGGCTTTTCTTGCTGTGTTTCAACTTCTGGAGGGCCTGGGTCTCGATCTGGCGGATCCGCTCCCGGGAAAGCCCCAGGTGATCTCCCACCTCCTTGAGGGTATGGGAGTCCGAGCCGTCCAGCCCGTACCTCAGCGTGAGGACGATGCGCTCCTTCTCGTCGAGGTCGCGCAGCATCCCCCGCAGAAGCTTACGGAAGGACTCCTCCATGAGGTTCTGGTCCACGGGGGGCATGGTGACCTGTTCGATCTTGTCCAGAAGCTGAAAGTCCGAGTCTTCCTCCGACGCCGATTCAAGCGGCAGGTCCTCGGTCTCCGCCTGCATGAGGACCTCCACGTTCTCGCGGGGCACGTCGAGCTCCTCGGCCACCTCCCCCACCGTGGGGGGACGCTCCAGGATCGGGGTCATGGCGGCGATGGTCTTGTGGATGTTGTAAAGGAGGTTGGCCTGCTTCTGGGGGATGCGGAAGGGACCTCCTTGCTCCGAGAGGGCGTGGATGATGGCTTGGCGGATCCACCAGACGGCATAGGTGATGAACTTGACGCCCTTGCCGGGGTCGAAGCGCTTGGCGGCCTCGATGAGACCGATGTTTCCCTCGTTGATGAGATCCTGGAAGGAGAGGCCCCACCCGCGGTACTTCTTGGAAAAGGAGACGACGAAGCGGAGGTTGGATTCGACGAGCTTCTGGAGGGCCTCGCGGTCGCCGGTCTGGATGAGAACCCCGAGCCGCTTCTCCTCCTCGGGGGTCAGGAGGGGAAAGCGGGAGATCTCGCGCAGATAGCGCTTGAGGAGGGCGGATTCTTCGCCGCTGGGAACGCTATTCTTGGGTGCCATCGCCCCTCTCCAGATGGTCCAGCAGGACCTGGAGGGAGCGCTGTGGAATTCGAACGAGGGCTTGCTTCCGCACCTCGTCCCGCGTCACGCCCCTTCGCCCGAGCTGCTCCAGAAAGAACTCCAGAAAGCCGTTCATCTCATCCTGCATGCGGCCCATTTTCTCCCGCATGTTGAGAACAATTTCAACCCCCGCGAGATTCACGCCGAGGTTT
>JBFMHB010000045.1 GCA_040752915.1 Acidobacteriota bacterium | reverse complement strand
TTCATCGGCTCCACGGCCGGCCAGCGCGGGGAGCCGGGCCATAGCCACTACGCGGGGAGCAAGGGGGCCGTGCAGTCCATGGTGTACTCCCTCGCCCAGGAGCTGGCCCCGGACATCCGCGTGAACCTCGTCTCGCCGGGCTGGGTCCGGACGCCCATGAGCGAGGAGGCCTTGAGGCAGAGGGAGGCGTCCATCGTCGCGGCGGTTCCCCTCCGGAGGGTCGCCGAATCCGAGGACGTGGCGGCGGCCGTGCTGTTCCTCGCCAGCGAGGCCGGACGTCATTTCACGGGCGCGGATCTGTGCTGTTCGGGCGGCGCCCTGCTGCCCATGCCCCGAGGTTAGCCCCGGCCGGAGCGGCCGGTGGAGAGGGAGATTCAGGGCTCCTGAGGTTGGCGCCCGGCGGCCTCCAGGTCGCGCACCATCTGCTCCACGTCCGCGCGCGTCGCGGGATCGAGGCGGGCCTTCAAGGCGCTCCGGAAAACCGCCAGGGCTTCCTCGGGGCGGTCGGCCTGAAGGAGGACGGCGCCCAGGGTCAGGTAATTGGGCGCGTACTCTGGGAACTGGCGGATTCCGGTCTCGAAGGTCCTCACCGCATCCTGCACGAGGTTCCGGGTCAGGTAGATATCCCCTTGGGCCTTGAGGGTGAGGGCGGGGTCGGGGCTCAAGCGCAAGGCGGCGGCGAAATCCCGCCGGGCGTCCTCGGGCCGTCCCTGAATCAGGTGGATCCTCCCCTGCATGAGATAGGTGTCCTGGTCGGCGAACCCCTCAGACAGGGCTCTCTCCAGGAGCGGGAAGGCCTTTTCCGGTTCGTTGCGGTCCAGGTGGTAGGCGGCGAGGGGGTTGAGCGCGTTCACCAGCCGCGGGGAGAGGACGAGGGCCCTTTCGTAGCACCGGGCCGCCTCGCCCGGGCGGTCCAGGGCGACCAGGGCGTGGCCCTTGGCGGCGTGGGCCTCCGCCATCCGCGGGGCGAGGGCCAGGGCCTTGTCCAGGGCGGGGAGGGCCTCGCGGGCTCCCCCGCTCCGGCGGAGGGTCTCCCCGTATTCGAACCAGCCCGAAGGATTCCCCGGGTCCTCGACGGTCACCGAACGGAACAGGGCCGCCGCCTTCTCCGAATCGCCCTGCCGGCGGAGGAGGCGAGCCCGGCCGTCCACCTGGAGTATCCCGGTCCGGTCGTGGGGGTCGGGCAGGTCCCTGGACAGCGCCTGGCTGGAGGGAACGGCGGCGTAGCCGAGCCCCCGCAGAGACGCCTCGACGCTCCCGGCGGGGGAGGACTCGGGGAAGGAGGGGAGCCGGTCGCGCACGCCTGCCGCTCCCGCCGGTGGGGAGGCCGAGAGGTCCCTCGTTTCCGCCGGATCGTCCCGGAGGTCAAAGAGGCGGTCCCGGGAGGCGGACCGGATCCATTTATACCTTCCGTCGGTGGCGGCGATCAGGGGGCTCCACCGGAAGGCGTGGAAGGGGAGCCAGGTTTCGGCCAGCAGGATTCGCGAAGTCGGGGCCGCCTCCGAGAAGAGGTCGGTGCCGTCCATGGCCTTGGACGCCTCCGGAGCGAGGCCCAGGAGCCCCAGGAGGGTCGGGCCCACGTCCACCAGGGAACAGGGGGTCGCCCGCCGGCCCCCCTTGGGGACCCGCGGACCCGCGAAGAGTAGAGGCACACGGAGGGTGGGTTCGAAGAGCAAGGCCCCGTGGGTCGGCTCGCCGTGCTCCCCCAGGGCTTCCCCGTGGTCCGCCGCCGCCGCCACCAGGGTCCCGGGGGCCAGGGCAGAGAGGAGGCGCCCCACTTCTGCGTCCACGTATGCGGCGGCCGCGTCGTAGGGTTGGCTCGGGAAACGGGCCGAGAAAGCCTCGGGGCTGGAATATGGCTCGTGGGTGTCGAAGTAGTGGACCCACAGAAACAGGGGGCCGGCGCCACGGCTGGTCAGTATCGAGAGCGCGCGGTCCGTCACCTCCCCGGCATGGCGCACGAGGTCCGGACCCACCGCGTCGTCATATCCGTGAAAGCCCCGGTGGATCCCGAAGCGCCCCTCCAGGACGGCGCTGGCGATCACCGCCTCGCACCGGTAGCCCTTCTCCCGGAGCAGTTCGGCCAGGGCGGGCACCGAAGGGGCGAGGGTTCCGAGGCCGTTGTCGTGAAGCCCGGTGCGGGCCGGCCAGCATCCGGTCAGCAGGGAGGCGTGGGACGGGAGCGTCACCGGAGCGGGAGCCGAGCAAGAGAGGAAGGCGGTGCCCGACTCCGCCAACGTATTGAGGTTCGGAGCGGTGGAGGGGGGGCCGCCCCAGGGGGCGAGGCGGTCGGCGCGGTACGTGTCGAGGGTGATGAGGACCACGTCGGGGGAGCCGCCCCAGAGGGCCGTTCCCGACAAGAGGGCGAGGACCATGAGGAATCGAAGGCTCCGCACCGTGCACCTCCCCTCGAAGTCTACCACCCTGGCGCCTCGGGACCCAGCGCTCGGGGACCGCCTCCCTCGGCCCGGCGGCGCGTCGGAACTCTCTGGAAATCTTGACGTTTAACCACGCCTGGGCTACAATGGAGGGCCATGTTTGCCACGGGTGGAAGGGTCCTTTGCGCGGCGGTCCTGCTCGGGGCGGTTTCGTGCCGCCAGGAGCCGGTGCGGCTGGCCGCCATCCTCCCCCTCACGGGGCCCCAGGCGGCCTACGGAGAAAGCCTCGAGCGCGGAATCCTCCTCGGCGCCGAGGAGGTGAACGCGGCGGGCGGCGTGGGAGGCCTCCGCCTGGACGTGGCCCTGGAGGACTCGCGGTCGGATCCGGACCGCGCCGTCCGGCTCCTGGAAAGCTGGTCCGGGCCGGGGAGGGTTCGGGCCGTGATCGGCGGGGCCACCAGCGAGGAAGCCCTGGCGTTGGCGGCCCGTGCCGAGCCCCTGGGGGTCCTTGTCCTCTCGCCGTCGGCCTCCTCGCCGGCGCTGTCCGGCGCTTCCCGGTACTTTTTCCGCAACTGGCCGTCCGATGCGGCCGAGGCCGAGGCCGCCGCGGAGTTCGCCGCCTATTCGCTTCACGCCACCCGGGTCGAGGTTCTGGCGGAAGACAACGCCTACGGAAGAGGGCTGGCCGAGGCCTTCCAGCGGGCCTTCGAAGGGGACGGGCGCAGAGCCGGCCTTTCCATATCGGTGCCCGGGCAGGTCCCGCCACCCGCCCAGGGTCCCCCGGGTGCGGTCTTCCAGGCGATCTACCTGGCGGGATACAGCGGGGCGCTCCTCCCCGTCGCCGAGGGGCTTCGGCGGGCGGGGGACCGCCGGCCCATCCTGGCCTGCAGCGCCTTTGCCCGGTCCGACCTGCTCCGGGAGGCTCCGCCCTGGATGGAGGGCGTCTGCCTCCTCGGCCCTGGTCCCGTCTCCGCCGACGGAGGGACGGAGAAGGCGGAGTTCGCGTCGAGGTTCACGGCCCGGTGGGGGGAAGCTCCGGACGTCTACGCGTCCCACGCGTACGACGCCGTGCGGATTCTCGGCGCCGCCCTGGCCGCCTCTCCGGGAGGAGACGCCGAGGCCCTCCGGTCCGCCCTGCTGTCCCTGAAGGGATTCTCCGGCGCCGCGGGTCACACATCCTTCACGGAACTCGGGGACGCCAGACGCGCCATCGGCGTATGGGTCTTCGACGGGGGGCGTCCTCGCCCGCTGAAGGCCGTGTCGGACCGGGTCCTTCCTCCCCTTCAGGATGAGGTGGCCCGCCTCCGGCTGAAAGGGGCCTGACCGTGGGACGCGTCCTGGCCCGGGAGGAGGTTCGGGACTACCGGCGCGCCTGCCGCGAGCGGGGGGAGAAGGTGGTCTTCACCAACGGGTGCTTCGACCTCCTGCACGCGGGCCACGTGCGCTACCTCAACGCCGCGCGGGGGATGGGGGACCGGCTCATCGTCGGGCTGAACTCCGACGATTCGGTTCGGCGGCTCAAGGGGCCGACCCGCCCCGTGACGCCCGAAGGGGAGAGGGCCGAGATCCTCGCCGCCCTGGCCGCCGTGGACGCCGTGGTCGTCTTCGGGGAGGACACGCCCCTGGACCTCGTGCGAGTGCTCCTGCCCGACGTGCTCGTGAAGGGCGGCGACTGGACCCCCGAGACCATTGTGGGGAGAGCGGAGGTGGAGGCCGCGGGAGGGGAGGTGATCTCCCTTCCCCTGCTCGAGGGGCGCTCCACCACGGGGCTCTTGGCTCGCCTGGCGGGGGGGGCACGTTGAACGGCCTCGTCCGCGCCTTTCTCGAGGCGCTCGACCGGGGGGCGGGAGGGGACGCCGGTCTGGAGCGGGCCCGCGGTGGTGCCCTGCCCTTCTTGCTGGCGGGCTGCGTCCTTCGCCGGGAGGGACCGCTGGTCATTCTGGTCCCCGCCGAGAGCCAGGCGCGGAGTCTCTCGTCCTCCCTTCGGGCCCTCCTCGGGGACTCGGCGGCGCCGGACTGGCTGCCCGCTCCCGACGCGGATCCGTACGAGGGGCTCTCGCATCACCCGGGCGTCCTCCTCGAACGCGCCGCCGTGCTCAGCCGGGCCCTCACCTCGACGAGGCCCGCCCTCCTCCTTTCGGTGGAGTCGCTTCTTTGGCGGGTGCCCCGGCCCGGGTGGTGGAGGAGCCACCTCCTCGTGCTCGAGCGCGGGACGGCCCTCGACCGGCGCGAGCTGAGGACGCGCCTGTGGGCCTCGGGGTACAGGACGGTGGATCAGGTGGGGGAGGTGGGAGAAGCATCGTTCCGGGGCGGCATCGTGGACCTGTTTCCTCCCACCGAGTCCCTCCCGGTCCGCCTGGAGTTCTTCGGGGACGAGGTGGATTCGGTCCGCTTTTTCGACCCCGTCTCCCAGCACTCGCTGGGCGAGGTCCAGCGATCGGTCCTGGTGCACCCCCTCACGGAAGGCGTGCGCGACGACGGCCTTCACGCGGCCCTCTCCGCCTCCCTCGGGGAGACGGGCGCATTCGGAGAAGTTCGCCTGGAGGGCCTCGCCCACGCGGGGACGTACCCGACCTACGACACCGAAGTCCGCGGAGAGGGCGCCTACTTCACGACGCTGGCCGATTTCCTGGGGCCCTCCCGGTGGGTGGTGGTCGAAGCCTCCATGGCGGTTCACCGGGCGGGGCTCCGCCTGTCGGACCTTCGGGACAGCTTCGTGCGCCACCGCCGCCCCCCGATGGTGGCGCCCGAGAGGCTCTTTCTCCGCACGGCCGATGTGGCCTCCGTCGCCCAGGGCCCCGGCGTTCTGGAGGCGGGCGGCGCCGAGCCCCCCCTCGAGGCGACCCGGCCGGCCCTTCGGCCGGGAGACCCCTTCGGGCTCCTTTCGGACCTCGGGGAATGGGTCCGCGGCGGGTGGCGCTGCATGGTCTTCCTGCAGGGCCAGGGGACCCTCCGGCGGCTCAAGGAACTGGCCTCGGGTGAGGGCCTCGTCGTGGAGGAGGGCCCCCCGGACTCCCACGACCTTCCCCCCGGCCTGTACGCCGCTCTGGCTCCCGTCGAGGAGGGGCTCTCCTTTCCGGGCCAGCGGATTCTGGCCCTCACCGAACGGGAGGTGTTTGGCAGGGGGAGGGCCGCTCCCGAAGCGCGCGCCCGAAAACAGGAGGCCTTTTCCACGGGGCTGAGGGACCTTAGGGTCGGGGACCCGGTGGTCCACGTGGAGCACGGGGTGGGGCTCTTTCAGGGGATCGAGACCCTGGTTCGGGACGGCCACCGGGAGGACTACCTGAGCCTCGCCTACGCCGGAGGGGGGCGCCTGCTCGTCCCGGTCCAACGCATGGACCTGGTGGAGAAGTACGTGGGGCCCGAGGGCTACGCCCCTCCCCTGGACCGCCTCGGAGGCACGGCCTGGCGAAAGAGCAAGGAGAAGGTGCGCAAGGCGGTCCGGGCCGTGGCCGTGGACCTCCTGCGCCTCTATGCCGTCCGGCGCACCATCGCCGGCCACGCCTGCGGGGCCGATTCGGCGTGGCAGGAGGAATTCGAATCCCAGTTCCCCTTCGACCTGACGCCGGACCAGGAGCGGGCCGTGGACGAGGTGAAGCGGGACATGGAATCGGATCGGCCGATGGACCGGCTGGTGTGCGGAGACGTCGGGTACGGGAAGACCGAAGTGGCCATGCGCGCGGCCTTCAAGGCCGTGAGCGAAGGGCTCCAGGTGGCGGTCCTCTGCCCCACGACCGTGCTGGCCCTCCAGCACGCCGAACGCTTCCGAGAGCGCTTCGCGCCCTTCCCCGTCCGGGTGGCCATGCTCTCTCGCTTCGTGGAAGCCCCCGAGCGCAAGCGGACTTTGAAGGAGGCCGCGGACGGGGAGCTGGACATTCTCATCGGGACCCACCGGATCCTCTCCAAGGACGTCCGCCTCCCGCGGCTGGGGCTTCTGATCGTGGACGAGGAGCAACGCTTCGGGGTGAACCACAAGGAGAAGATCAAGGCGCTCAAATCGAAGGTCCACGTGCTCACCCTCACCGCCACGCCCATTCCCAGAACCCTCCAGATGGGTCTTTCGGGCATTCTGGACATGTCCCTCATCCAGACGGCCCCCAAGGACCGGCTGGCCATCCAGACGTCGGTCCGGCCCTTCGACGCGGAGCTCGTCCGGGGAGCGATCCGCCGGGAACTCCAGCGCGGGGGCCAGGTGTTCTACGTTCACAACCGCGTGGAGACCCTGGCCGCCGCCGCGCGCAAGGTCCAGGAGCTCGTCCCGGAGGCGCGGGTCACCATCGCCCACGGCCAGATGGCGGAGAGGGACCTGGAAACGGTGATGCTCGGCTTCTTTCGGGGCGACCACGACGTCCTCGTCTGCACGACCCTCATCGAGAACGGCGTGGACCTTCCCCGGGTCAACACGCTGCTCGTGGAGGACGCCCACGCCCTCGGCTTGACCCAGCTCTACCAGCTTCGCGGCCGCATTGGCCGATCCGATCTTCCGGCGTACGCCTACCTCCTCACCCCCCCCGGCCAGGAACTGACGGGAGACGCCTCCCGCCGGCTGGAGACCCTCCAGGAATTCTCCGAATTGGGGGCGGGGTTCCGCATCGCCGCCGTGGATTTGGAATTGAGGGGCGCCGGGAATCTCCTGGGGGCGGACCAGTCGGGCCACATGGCGGCGGTCGGATTCGATCTCTACCAGCGCCTCCTGGAGGAGGCCGTGGCGGAGGCGAGGGGCGAACGACCGCTCTCGGCGGTGCGCTGCGAGATCGGCCTCGGACTGGACCTTTCGGTGCCCATGGAGTATATGGGCGAACTGAACCAGCGTCTCGCCTTTTACAGGGAGCTGTCCATGGCCTCGTCGGCCGGCGAACTGGGGCGGGTCGCCGCCGCCGCGGAGGATCGATACGGCCCCATGCCGCCCGAGGTCAAACGCATGGTGGAGATGACCCGTCTCCGGTTGTGGGCCGAAGGGTTGGGGAGGAGGAGCATCACACGCCGGAACGACCTCCTGACCCTGGCTTTCGATCCGGCGGCGCCTCTGTGCGCCGCGGGTCTCGTGGCGTTCCTTTCGGACCGGAAGGGTGCGCGGATCGATCCGGGCGGCCTGCTGGAGGTACCCCTTCTCCCGCGGGAGGAAATCCTGGAGCTCCTGGACCGGGTTCTGACCTGCGCGGCGCCCGCCGAGGGGACGCCGGCATGAAGCGGCTCCCGATCCTCCTCGCGGCGCTCCTTGCGCTCCTGACTTTCTCGGCCTGCCGGAGGGATCCGAAGGCGGGCCTTCGCGAGGATCCCTCGGTTCTCGCCCTGGCGGGGCGTTTTCGCATCGAGGTGCGGGACCTGGAGAAAGCCCTCGCAGGACGCCAGGGCGAGCCTTCCGCCAACGCCCTTCTCGCGAGCCGGGTCCTGGACGGCCTCGTGGAAGAAGCCCTGATTCTCACCGACGCTCTCCCGGGACCTCCGCCACGGGTCCCCCAACCCCTGTGGGATTTCGGCTCGATCGAGCAGCGCGAAGCGGCGGTTTCCATGGCCTTGAGGCAGCGCGTCTACGGAAAGGTCAGCGTGACGCCGGGCGACGTGGCGGCCTACTACGCCGCCCATGCCCACGAGTTCAAGAAGGGCCCCGGGGTCCTCCTGAGGGAGATCCTCCTTCCCGGCGAAGCCCAGGTCAGGGAGGCGAAAGCCCTGCTCGCCCGCGGGCACTCCTTCGTGGACGTGGCCAGGCTCTACTCCCTTTCGCCCGAGCGGGGAGCGACGCAGTACTTCGAATTCCAGGAACTTCCCGATTACCTGCGGACGCCCCTCGCCCAGGCCAGGCCCGGCGTGCCCACGGGGCCCATCCAGGCCTCTTCGGAGTACTTTCAGATCTTCCTCGTGGAAAAGCGCTACGACTCCTACACCCCCACCCTCGACGAACTCGCCCCGCAGATCCGGCTCACCCTGGCGGACGAGCGCGGCGACCGGCTGTACCGCGAGTACCTGGCGGACCTCCGCCGGCGCTTTCCTCCCGAGGTGTTTTGGGCTAAACTTCCCTTCGCTTACGAGAAGGAGACACCATGAAGCGCGCCCTCCCAACCCTCCTCGCCGCCGCCCTCCTCGGACTTCCCTCCGCGGGCGCCGTCCTGGAAGAGGTCGTCCTCAAAGTCAACGACGCCATCGTCACGAAAGGCGAGTTCGAGAAGAGGCTCCTCAGCACCCTGGAGGGGCTCCAGAGGGAGTACAAGGGACCCGACATGGAAGCCCGGCTCAAGGAGGTTCCCCAGCGGCTTCTCGAGCAAATGGAGGAGGAGCTGCTCCTGGTGGAGAAGGCCCGCCAGCTGTACCAGGTGGACCTCATCGTGGACAACCAGCTCGAGATGTTCATGAAGGAGAACAAGCTGGCCACCAAGGCGGACCTCTCCAAGGCGCTCGAACTGGAGGGCATGACCCTGGAGGAGTTCCGAAAGCAGATGATCTTCGTCTACATTCCGGAGTTCATGAAGAGCCGCGAAATCCGGAGCCGCATCGCCATCTCCACGGAGGAGGTGGAGGCCTTTTACGAGGCCCACAAGAACGACATGGCGGGCAAGTCCCAGGTTCACCTCCAGGAAATCCTGCTCCCGAAGGAGCGGTACGGCGCGGAGCAGGCCCGCGCCGCGGCCGCCGAAATCCGCGCGCAGGTGGCGTCGGGAAAGGACTTCGGGGAATTGGCGCGGGCCTATTCCTCGGCCTATTCCCGAGGGGCCGGAGGCGACGCGGGCTGGTTCTCGCGGGAGGACCTGAGCCCGGAAATCGGTCGCGCAGTGTTTCCTCTCGCGCCGGGGGAGGTCAGCGAGCCGGTCCAGA
The DNA here is from genome assembly GCA_040752915.1 of Acidobacteriota bacterium. Lineage (NCBI taxonomy): Bacteria > Pseudomonadati > Acidobacteriota > Acidobacteriota bacterium. Next base: position 14,412 of record JBFMHB010000045.1, on the reverse strand, counting down.
GCATCGGCGGGTTCTACATCTTCCGCGTGTTGGAGCGCCGCGAGGCCAAGACGCCCACCCTGGACGAGGCGCGGGCCGCGGTGGTGGAGGCCCTGAAGGAACAGAAATTCTCCGAGGCCTACAAGGCGTACATCGCGGAGCTGAAGGCCCAGAGCTACGTCCGCGTCAACCCCAAGTACGTCTGAGACGCTCCTCGGGGAGACGTCCCGCGCGGGCCGTCCCCGGGAGGGTCATTCGCCATGCGGCTCGACCTGTTTCTGAAGCACTCCCGCCTCATCCGGAGGAGGAGCGCGGCCAAGGCCGCCGCCCTCGGGGGCGGAGTGCGGGTCAACGGGCGGCCCGCCAAGCCGGGTCGGGAGGTGGCGCCGGGTGACCTCCTCGCGCTGATGGACGAGGAGGGCGGGGCCCTGGAGGTGGAGATCCTGGTCCTTCCCCTGCGTCCCATTCCCAAGGGGCGGGAGTCGGAGTTCTTCCGGATCCGGCGGCCTTCCGAGGCGCTCCCGTGACGGACGGCGTTCTCCGGATCGGGCCCGTGGCCGTGGCGCCCGCCCTCGTTCTCGCTCCCATGGCGGGCCTGACCGACGTGACCTTCCGGCGCATGGTGCGCCGGTGCGGAGGCGTGGGCCTTGTGGTTTCCGAGATCCTGTCCTCGGAGGGGCTGGTTCGGGGCGGACGGCGCACCGGGGACTACCTCCGCATGGGATCCGACGAGCACCCCATCGCGCTCCAGATCTCCGGGGCCGATCCCGAGAACATGGCCGAGGCGGCCCGCCGCTGCGAGGCCCAGGGCGCGGACGTGGTGGACCTCAACATGGGATGCCCCGTCCCCAAGGTGACGAAGGGATGGTGCGGTGCGGCCCTCCTGAGGGAGCCCGTCCGGGCGGCCGCCGTGGCGAGGGCCGTGGTGAAGGCCGTGGCGATCCCTGTGACGGCCAAGCTGCGGTTGGGGTGGTCGGGATCGGAAATCACCTTCCTCGAAGTCGGGAGAGCCCTGGAGGAGGCGGGCGTCGCCGCCCTGACCCTGCACGCCAGGACCCGTGAGCAGGGCTACTCGGGCCGGGCCGACTGGGGCCGGATCGGCGAGCTCAAGTCCCTCGTCTCGGTGCCGGTGGTGGGCAACGGCGACGTGTCCACACCGGAGGAGGGGATGGACCTGTTTGCCTCCACCTCCTGCGACGGGGTCATGGTGGGCCGGGCCGCGGTCAAGAACCCGTGGATCTTCCGTCAGATCGAGGACCTGCGGACCAAGGGAGCCTACGCCGTGCCCGGCCTCCGCGACCGGCTGGACCTCGTGGAGGCTCATTTCGAGGACCTCCTCGAGATGGGGCCGCCGGGCCTGGCCCTTCATCGGATGAAGACCTTCCTGGGAAAATACACGGCCGGGTTCCCGGGCTCCCTCGCCCTCCGCCGGTCCCTCGACCGCTCCAAGAGCCCCGAGGCCCTCTTGAGGACCTTCCGAGAGTGGGCCGAGCCCCTCCGGCGGGACGCCCCCGCCCCCTCTCCTTGAGGCCATCCCGGACGCGGGCTATACTCTTCGCCTCCGCGAGGGATCGGAAGGGGTCATGCACGGCGGACAGGTCGTCCTCATCCTCGATTTCGGTTCTCAGTACACGCGCCTGATCGCCCGGCGCGTGAGGGAACTGGGCGTGTACTGCGAAGTGGTCCCCCACGACCGCCCGGCCGGAGAAATCCGTTCCCGGGCCCCCATCGGGCTCATCCTTTCGGGCGGCCCCCAGTCCGTTTTCGCGGAGGGCGCGCCCTTGCCGGATCCGGCCCTTTCCGGCCTGGGGATCCCCGTCCTGGGCATCTGCTACGGGATGCAGTGGATGGCCCACGCCCTGGGCGGCAGAGTGGTTCCATCGGGCCGCCGGGAATACGGCCCCGCCCTCTTCTTCGGAAGCCCGGAGAGCCTTCTCTTCCACGGGCCACCGGAGCCTCGGCCCATCTGGATGAGCCACGGAGACCGGGTGGAGACCCCTCCCGAGGGCTTTCGGGTTTCGGGGAGCACGGAAAGCGTCCCCGTGGCCGCCATGGAAGATCCGGATAGGGGCCTCTTCGCCCTCCAGTTTCACCCCGAAGTGACGCACACCGCCGACGGGCGGGAGATCCTGCGCCGCTTTCTCTTCGGCGTATGCGGGGCGCGCGGCGATTGGACCATGACCTCCTTCATCGAGGAGGCCGTGGCTCAGATCCGGCGGGAGGTGGGAGGAGAGCGGGTTCTCTGCGCCATCTCCGGAGGGGTGGATTCGTCGGTGGCGGCCCTCCTGGTTCAACGGGCCGTCGGGGACCGGCTCGCGGGCCTCTTCATCGACCACGGACTCCTCAGGAAGGGGGAGGCCGAAGCCGTTTCCAGCCGCCTTCGGGACGGGCTGAAGTTGGATCTGCGGAAGGTGGACGCCTCGGAGGAGTTCTTCTTGGCCCTCAGAGGCCTGTCCGATCCCGAGGAGAAGCGCAAGGCGGTGGGCCGGACCTTCGTGGAGGTCTTCGAGCGGGAGGCCCAGGCGCTCGGCCGGGTTCCCTATCTGGTGCAAGGCACCATCTACCCGGACCGCATCGAATCGGCGGCCGCCTCGTCCGTCGCCGCCGTCATCAAGAGCCACCACAACGTGGGCGGACTGCCCGAGCGCATGCGCATGAAGATCGTCGAGCCGATCCGCGACCTGTTCAAGGACGAGGTTCGCGAGGTGGGCCGACTGTTGGGGCTGGACGCCGCCTTCGTGGACCGGCATCCCTTTCCGGGTCCCGGCCTCGCCGTCCGGATCCTCGGCGAGGTGACGCGGGAGGATGCCGACCTCCTTCGGGAGGCCGACGCGATCTTCCTCGAGGAGATCCGCCGGGAGGGCCTTTACGGGGCCGTCTCCCAGGCCTTCGCCGTCCTCCTTCCCGTCCGCACGGTGGGCGTCATGGGGGACGCCAGGACCTACGACCGCGTGGCGGCCCTGAGGGCGGTGGTGACCGAGGACTTCATGACGGCCGACTGGTACCGATTCCCGCCCGACTTCCTCGGGCGCGTGTCGAGCCGCATCGTGAACGAAGTGAAGGGCATCAGCCGGGTGGTCTACGATGTGACCTCCAAACCCCCCGGAACCATCGAATGGGAGTGATCAGGATGGAACCCCGGAGCCCGAGAGCCCGTGAGCCCGTGATCGAGATGCGCATGCCCGCGCCCCTTCCTTCTGCGCGTCGCTCCCGGGACCGGTCCTCGAGGGCCCTGTGGGCGGGACTGAAAGGTCTTTGGGATCGAGGGTCCCATGACTGAGCGTCCGTTCGTCCACCTCCATCTCCACACCCAGTACTCCCTTCTGGACGGCGCCTGCCGGCTCGACGAGGCCCTCGCGCAGGCCGCGACGCACGGCTCCCCGGCCATGGCCATCACGGACCACGGGAATCTCTTCGGGGCCGTGAAGTTCTTCAAGCGGGCCCTCAAGGCCGGCGTCCGACCCGTCATCGGGTGCGAGGCGTACGTGGCTCCCCACTCGCGCTTCGACGAGGATCCTGCGGGTCCGGACGGAAAGCGCCCTTACTCCCACCTGATCCTCCTGTGCGAGAACCAAACCGGGTACCACAACCTCTGCAAGCTCTCCACCGCCGCCTTTCTGGAGGGCTTTCAATACAAGCCTCGCATGGACAAGGACCTCCTTCGGCGCCACCACGAGGGGCTCATCGCCACCTCCGCCTGCCTCGGCGGGGAGATCCCCCAGAAATTGAGGCGCGGGAAAGACGAGGAGGCGCTCCAGTCGGCGCTGGAATTCCGGGAAATCTTCGGCCCGGAGAATTTCTTCCTGGAGATCCAGGACCACGGCCTTCCCGAGCAGGCGGCGGTGAACGCCAAGATCCTGGACATCCACCGGGAGACGGGAATCCCCCTGGTGGCCACCAACGACGTCCACTTCCTGAGGAAGGAGGACTTCGGGGCCCACGACATCCTCCTGTGCATCCAGACGAAAACCACCCGGGAGGAGCGCTCCAAGTCGGGCAAGATGGCCTATACGACCGAGCACTACCTCAAGAGCCCCCGGGAGATGTGGGACCGCTTCGGGGACTGGCCCGAGGCCCTGGAGAACACGGTCAAGGTGGCCCAGCGGTGCCACTTCGCCTTCGACACCGAGTCCAAGCACTACCCGAAGTTCCAGGTGCCCGAAGGGGAGACCCTGTCTTCCTACTTCGAGAAGGTGGCGAGGTCCGGCTTCGCCAGGCGCAAGGAGCAAGGGCTGTTGAAGCAGAGGGGAGCCCTGGCGCCGGAGGAGTACGAGAAGCGCTTCGACCAGGAGCTCGGGCTCATCAAGAAGATGGACCTCGCGGGCTATTTCCTTGTGGTCTGGGACTTCATCCGGTACGCCCGGGAACGCGGCGTCCCGGTGGGGCCGGGCCGGGGCAGCGCCGCCGGCTCCTTCGTCTCGTACTGCATGGGCATCACGGACCTGGACCCCCTCAAGTACGGCCTGCTCTTCGAGCGTTTCCTCAACCCAGAGCGGGTCACCATGCCCGACATCGACATCGATTTCTGTATGCGCGGGCGGGCCGACGTGATCACGTACGTCACCGAAAAGTACGGCCGGGACAACGTGGCCCAGATCATCACCTTCGGGGAGATGAAGGCCCGCCTGGCGCTCCGGGACTCGGGCCGCGCGCTGGGCGTGCCCCTGGACAAGGTGGACCGGATCGCCAAGCTCGTCCCGGAAGACCTCTCGGCCACCCTCGAGACGGCCCTCAGCGTCTCGCCCCAATTCAAGGAGAGCTACGAGGCCGATCCCCAGGTGCGCGAAATGGTGGACATCGCCCGGCGCCTGGAGGGGCTCACGCGGCACGCCTCCACACACGCCGCCGGCGTCGTCATCGCCCCCCGGCCCATCACCGAATTCCTTCCCCTGCACAAGACCGCCGGGGGCAAGGAGGACATCACCACCCAGTACAGCAAGGACGAGATCGAGTCCCTCGGCCTTCTCAAGATGGACTTCCTGGGCCTCAGGACCCTCACCGTGCTGTACGACACCCTGGAATTGATCCGCCTTTCGGGGGGAGAGCCCCCCGACCTGGCCGCCATTCCCCTGGACGACCCCAAGACCCTGGAGCTCTTCGGCCGGGGCGATACGGACGGCGTCTTCCAGTTCGAATCGGGCGGCATGAAGGACATCCTGCGGAGGCTGGGACCCCGGCGGTTCGAGGACCTCATCGTGTTGAACGCGCTCTACCGGCCGGGGCCGCTGGACGCCGGGATGATCAACACGTATATCTCCCGAGCGAAGGGGCGGGAGGCCGTCGAATACCCCGTGAAGGAGGTCAAGGAGATCCTGGACGAGACGCTGGGCGTCATCGTGTACCAGGAGCAAGTCATGCTCATCGCCCACCGGCTGGCGGGATTCACCCTCGGCCAGGCGGACACCCTCCGGAAGGCCATGTCCAAGAAGGACGCCGCCGCCATGCAGGTCCAGCGGAAGCTGTTCCTGGAGGGCTGCGCCAAGCGCGGGGTGGACGAGGGGCGGGCGGGGGAACTCTTCGACCACATGGAGACCTTCGGCCGGTACGGCTTCAATAAATCCCACTCGGCCGCTTACGCGCTTGTGGCCTTTCAGACGGCCTACCTCAAGGCCCACTTCCCGACGCACTTCATGGCGGCGACCCTTTCGGCCTGGGCGGAGCACACCGACGAGGTCATGAAATACATGAACTCGTGCCGGGAGATGGGCATCCCTCTGCTCCCGCCCGACGTCAACCGGAGCCAGGTGGGATTCAGCATCGAGGAGGGCGCCATCCGGTACGGCCTCTCGGCCATCAAGAACGTCGGCCTCAACTCCGTGGAGGCCATCCTCGAGGCGCGGCGAAGGGTGGGGCCCTTTCCCGACCTCTTCCGGTTTTGCAGGGAAGTGGACCGCTTCCACGCCAACCGGCGGGTGCTGGAGAACCTCGTCCAGTCAGGGGCCATGGACTGCTTCGGGGTACCCAGGTGGGACCTCTTGGCCTCCCTGGACGCGGCCATGGCCTCGGCCGTCCGCTATCAGGAAGACCGTCTCCGCGGCCAGGCGGGCCTCTTCGGAGGAGAGGACTCGCCCGAGCCGGAGGCTTACACCCGAGGGACCCCGTGGTCCGACGCGGAGAAGTTCGCCCGAGAGAAGGAGAGCCTTGGGTTCTATCTGAGCGGCCACCCCCTGGTGGAGAAGCAGGAGATGCTTCGCCGCTTCGCCTCCCACCACATCGTGGAGCTTGCCGATGCCCCCCCCGACTCGGAGATCACGGTGGGAGGGGTGGTGGGCCAGTGGAGCCAGAAGAAAAGCAAGAAAGGGGAGATGTTCGGGCTCCTGGTCCTCGAGGACCTCGAAGCCCGGGTGGACGTTCTCCTCTTCAACGAGTGCTTCAAAAGGTATCAGGGGTCCATCGAAAAGGACGCCGCGGTCTTGGTCGTCGGCCGCATCCAGAGGGACCAGGACGGGAAACCGAAGGTCTGGGCCAACGCCGTCGTCCCCATGGACCGGGCGCAGGAGGAGCTGGAGCCGAAGGCCACGGGGGTCCTCGTGTGCCTGCCCGCCGCCCTGTGCGAAGATGAGGACTGGCTCCTCGACTTCGAGGAGAGGCTTCGCCGCCACCGCGGCGCCTTGCCCGTGTATGTGGACGTGGAAGAAGAGAGCAGCGTCACCCGCGTCCTGCTCGGCGGCCAGTTGAGAGTGAGGGGAGGGGCGGGCTTCATCGAGGACTTGGAGGGCCTGGTGGGCCGGGGGCGCGTGAAGCACTTGTTCCGGACCTTGACCCGCGGCGAGGGAAAGAGGAGGCCGAATCCATGAAGGACCCCCGCGAGTTCGAGCGGCCCATTCTGGAGCTCGAGGCGCAGATCGAGAACCTCGGCCTTTTCGGGGACGAAAAGAGGCGCGAAAGGGAGCTGGCCGCCCTACAGAAGAAGCTGGACAAGCTCCGGCGCGACACCTACGCCCGACTCACCCCCTGGCAGGTGGTCCAGGTGGCCCGACACCCCCAAAGGCCCTACACCCTGGATTACGTTCAGGCGCTGTTCACGGACTTCGTGGAGCTTCATGGAGACCGGGGGTACGCGGACGACCCGGCCATCGTGGCCGGACTGGCGCGCTTTCACGGAAAGTCCGTGGCCGTGATCGGCCACCAGAAGGGGCGGGACACCAAGCAGAAGATCCACCGCAACTTCGGAATGCCCAGGCCCGAGGGCTACCGAAAATCCCTCCGCATCATGAAGATGGCGGAGAAATTCCGCATGCCCGTCCTCACGTTCATCGACACCCCGGGGGCCTATCCGGGCCTGGATGCCGAGGAGCGCGGCCAGGCCGAGGCCATCGCCGTCAACTTGAAGGCCATGGCGCTCCTCCGGACGCCCATCGTGGTGACGGTCACAGGGGAGGGAGGCAGCGGCGGGGCGCTGGCTTTGGGCGTCGGGGACCGCGTCAACATGCTCCAGTACGCCATCTACTCGGTCATCTCCCCGGAGGGATGCGCGGCGATCTTGTGGAAGGACGCCCTCCAGGCGGAGACCGCCGCGACGGCCCTCAAACTGACGGCCCAGGATCTCAAGGGCCTCGGTCTGATCGATGCCGTGGTGGAAGAGCCCCCGGGAGGCGCTCCGGTGGACCCGCCCTCCGTCTATTCGCGCCTGGATTCGCTCCTCGAGTCGCAGCTGGCGGAACTGGAGGCCATGCCCGTGGAGGAACTTCTCCGGGGCCGCTACGAGAAATTCAGGGCCATGGGCGCCCACTCCGAGGCCGTGGAAGCGGGGGTACGAAAGGGAAAGTGAAGGGAGGCCCGCGCGATAAAACGCGGACTCGGGCCGGCGCACCGGGGATCGGGAACGTGACCCTTCGGTCCTTGACTTGGCCCCCCGGCTGACCTATGGTGCCCCTGTCAGGGGGGTTGGACCCGAATGGCCCTGTACCAGCTGCAGCTCGAAAACCAGGCCAGGCCGGTCTTTGGCCGACACGACGGGCCGCCCCTCCTCCTGCGGTCTCCCTGCATCGTCCAGACCGAGTACGGCCCCGCGCTCGCGGAGGTGCTCGAAACGAGGAATTTTCTCGAATCGTGCCTCCCTCCCGGCCAGATCCTCCCGGTGATCCGGCCCGCCAGCGAAGAGGACGCGAAGCGTCGTCAGAGGCACCGCCAGATCGAGCGCGAGGCGCTCATTTTCTGCAGGGACCAGGTTCGGACCCTCCGCCTGGAAATGAAGGTGGTATTGGTCCACATGCTCTTCGACGAGAGCCGGCTTCTCTTCGTGTTCACGGCCGAGAACCGCGTGGATTTCCGTGAACTCGTGAGGATCCTCGCTCACCAGTACCGCCTCCGAATCGAAATGCGGCAGGTGGGCGTCCGGGACGAAACCAAGCTTCTCGGCGGATTTGGCCACTGCGGCCGGCCCCTGTGCTGCGCCGCCCACCTTCCCCAGTTCTATCCGATCACCATCCGCATGGCCAAGGACCAGGGACTGAGCCTGAATCCCTCGAAAATTTCGGGGCGTTGCGGCCGGCTCATGTGCTGTCTCCGATACGAGTGCCCCAAGGGGAAGAAGGGTCCTCAGGCCGCCGCGCCGGAAGAGTGATCCCCCAGGAGCCGACCATGCCCGACCGGAAGTTGATCCGTCCGAATCTGCGCGACTACAAGAGCTACCGTCGCGAAGGCCGGGAAGTGAAGGAGGAAGAGGGGGGAGGCCTTCCCGCCGGCACCTTTTCCTCGGCGAGGCGCAAGCAGGTTCCCCCGGAGCAGACGAACGCCGAGAATTTCTACTACCTGAAGCAGATGGGCTCCAAGACCCCCGTGGTCGTGGTCCTGAACGACGGCGAGGAGCTCCACGGGTGGATCGAGTGGTACGACCGCGATTGCCTGAAGGTCCACCGACTGAGCGAGCCCAACCTTCTCGTCTACAAGCACGCCATCAAGTACATCTACAAGGAGCGAGAGGCATGACGCGTCCACGGGTGCTCATCACAACGGGAGATCCCGGCGGGGTCGGGCCGGAGGTCCTCTGGTCCGTCCTCCAGCCGGGAGACCTGCAACAGGCGGCTGAAATCACCGTCATCGGACCGCTCCGGTCCGTGGCCTCCGCCCCGGAGGGGGTCCGCTGGGACGACGTGGACCTTCCCGCGCTCCGGTTCCACAAGCGCCCCCATCCGGACAACGGCAGGATCTCGCTTCTGACCCTGGAGGAGGCGTGCCGGCGGATGGAGCGCAAGGAGGCGGACCTTCTGGTGACGGGCCCGGTTTCCAAGGAGGCCATCCGGCGATGCGGCATCCCCTTTTCGGGCCACACGGAGTACCTGGCCCAGTCCTTCCACTGCCGCACCTACATGGTGTTCTTCACGGGGGTCATGCCCGTGGCCCTCTTTTCCACCCACATTCCCGTCCGTGACGTGCCGGCGGTGTTGACGACGGAGGCTCTGGTGGACTTCGTGCGGGGCCTGGCCACGGCCTGGAACCGCCAGCTCAACGCCTGGCCGAGCTTCCGCATCGCCGGCCTCAATCCACACGCCGGAGAGGGAGGCCTCCTCGGCCGGGAGGAGCGGGAGGTGCTGGAGCCGGCCGTGGAAGCGCTCCTGGCCGAGGGGGTGGCCGTGGACGGGCCGGTCCCCGCCGACAGCCTCTTCCTCCGGCCCGACGGTCCGGACAAGATCGCCGTGGCGCTGTACCACGACCAGGGGATGATTCCGGCCAAGATGATGAGCCAGGGCCACGCGGTCAACTGCACACTGGGTCTGCCCTTCCTCCGGACGTCCCCGGACCACGGCCCCGCCTTTGACATCGCGGGCACGGGGCAGGCGGATCCGGAGAGCCTCCGCCGGGCGATCCTCACCGGTCTGGACCTCCTCAAGCGAAGGCGCTGACGTGCTGGACCTGCACGCCCTGCGAAGCGCGCCCGACTCCTTCCGGGTGGCCCTGGCCCGCAAGGGCGTGCCGCCGGAAGAGGTGACCGCCCTCCTCGAACACGACGCCGCCCGCCGGGAGATCCTCGTCCGGGTGGAGGCCTTGAAGGCCCGCCGGAACGACGCGAGCCGCCAGATCGGACAGCTGAAGAAGGCGGGGGAGGATACGGGGGCCCTCCAGGCCGAGATGCGCGCCCAGGGGGACGAAATCCAGGCGCTGGACCGGCGGCTCCAGGAGATCGAGGCGGAGATCCAGGGGCGCCTACTGAGCATTCCAAACAGGCCCCACGCTTCCGTGCCGGACGGGGCCGACGCGTCATCGAACGTCGTGGTCAAGACCTGGGGCGACGCTCCCCGGCTGGATTTCCAGCCGCGGTCCCACGAGGAGATCGGCCTTCGACTGGGCATCCTCGACTTCGAGAGGGCGGCCAAGCTGTCGGGCTCCCGGTTCGTCGTCTACCGGGGGGCGGGGGCCCTTCTGGAAAGGGCCCTCATCTCGTTCATGCTGGACCTCCACGTGACCCGCCACGGCTACACGGAGGTGATTCCCCCCTACCTCGTCAAGGCGGAGGCCCTCGTGGGAACGGGGAACCTCCCCAAGTTCGAGGCCGACCTGTTCAAAGTGGACGGGGGAGACTTCTACCTCATCCCCACCGCCGAAGTCCCGGTCACCAACCTGCACCGGGACGAGATCCTGGAGGAGGCGGACCTGCCCCTCTCCTACTGCGCCTTCACGCCCTGCTTCCGCTCCGAGGCGGGCTCCTACGGCAAGGACGTGAAAGGCATGATCCGCCAGCACCAGTTCCACAAGGTCGAACTGGTCAAGTTCTCGCGACCGGAGGAGTCCTACGAAGAGCTGGAGCGCCTCACTTCCCATGCCGAGGCCGTTCTGGAGGCCCTGGGCCTTTGCTATCGCCGGGTGCTCCTCTGCGCGGGGGACATGTCCTTTTCCTCCGCCAAGACCTACGACCTGGAGGTTTGGCTGCCCTCCCAGGACTGCTTCAGGGAAATTTCCTCCTGCTCCAACTTCGAGGATTTCCAGGCGCGAAGGGCCAACATCCGTTTCCGGCCCGCCGGGGGAGGAAAGCCCAGGCTCGTCCACACCCTGAACGGATCCGGATTGGCCGTGGGCCGGACCTTCGTGGCACTTCTCGAGCAGTTCCAGCGACCCGACGGGTCCGTGGAAATCCCCAGGGTGTTGCGCCCCTACTGTGGCGGAAAAGACTCAATTGAGGTTGACAGGTCCTAACCGCCCGTCCCAAAATACCATCTGGAGCGGCGGGTTTGTTTCGCAGTAATGAAATCAGTGTGTCCAACATGAGGAAAGGAGGAATCAGCATGAAGCTCAGAATCGCAGGCGTGGCGCTCCTGGTGCTCGCCCTGGCGGTGTCCGGGGCGGTCTTCGCCCAGGGGAACACGGGCGCCCTTTCGGGCCGGGTCCTCGACCAGGACGGCAACCCCATCCCCGGGGCGTCCATCGAAGTCACGTCCAAGTTCCTTCAGGGGCCCCGCGGCACGGCGTCCAACGTGCAGGGCGAGTTCCTCATCCCCTACCTCCCTCCGGCCAACGATTACCGCATGGTCGTGGAGGCCGTGGGATTCAACAAGATCATCCAGTCCAACGTGACCATCAGCCTGGGCAGCACGACCACGCTGGAAGTGACCCTCATGAGCGGAGGTGAGGAAGTCACGGTCACCGCCCGTCCCCCGGCCGTGACCCTCAAGGAAACCAAGATCTCCACGAACCTGACCCAGGAAGAGATGGAGATGATCCCCATCGGCCGCCAGTACCAGGACACCCTGTACCTGGCCCCCACGGTCGTCTCTTCCGGATCGGGCGGCAACCCCGGCGTGGCCGGCTCCACCTCCTCCGAGAACATCTTCCTGGTGAACGGCCTCAACACGACGGACCCCGTCACGGGAACCTTTGGGACGAACCTGAACTTCAACTTCATCCGCGAGATGGAAGTCGCCACGGGCGGCCTCGACGCCGAGTACGGCGCCTCCACGGGCGGCCTCTTCAACGTGCTCACCAAGAGCGGCTCCAACGAGTTCCACGGCGAGGTCTTCGCCTACTACACGGACGATTCCTTCACGGCCAACGCCCACTCCACCGACCTCTCCGTCAACAGCCCTCAGCCCTATCACAACTACGACTACGGCTTCGACGTGGGCGGCCCCATCGTCAAGGACAAGCTCTGGTTCTTCGTGGCCTACAACCCCTCCCTGTTCACGCGGCACCACGAGGGCGTGTCGGTCCTCACCGCCGTGAACCCGTACCATCCCGCCTACGGCTCCACCCTGGACATCCCGTACAAGTACGACGATCTGAGCCGGAACTGGTTCTGGTCCACCAAGTTCAACTACCGCGTGAACGAGAAGCACAACCTCGAGCTGAGCATCTTCTCGGATCCCTCCCACATGTGGTACAACGAGGGGTACACGGACACCCTCGACCGCCGCTCCTACATGACCCGCCGCTATCAGGGCGGATACAGCGCGGCCTTCAAGTGGTACGCCACATGGTCCTCCAACTTCTTCATGGACTTCGGCATCGGCAAGACCCACTCCCGCCTGGACATTCTCCCCTGGGACAAGGCGGGCTACGGCCGTCCCCAGATCGTGAGCTTTGACTATTCGCCCAGCCTCAGCATCGGTGGCGGCATCGGCAACTACATCTTCGACGACCGCGACACGGACCAGTACCAGGTCAAGATGACCTATCTCTACAAGAACCACGAGATCAAGTTCGGCGGCGACTACGAAGTCCTCAAGTGGGACTCCTACAGCAACTACACCGGCGGCCGCCTCTGGTACGTCCAGTACAACCTCGCGAACCTCAACCCCGCCACGGCGAACCCGGCGGACTACTACTACTGGATTTTCCAGAGCGTTCAGAACCCGAACTACAACGAGAAGGGCTACTACACGGCCCTCTTTGCCCAGGACAAGTGGTCCGTCACCGACAACGTGACGCTCTCCTACGGCCTTCGCTATGAAAAGAACGAGATCAAGCCGGGCAACGGCGGCCAGCAGCTCTCCCTCGACTCCTGGTCCCCCCGTCTGGGCATCTCCTACGACTTCATGAAGAACGGCCGATCCAAGATGTTCCTCAACCTGGGCCGCTTCTACCAGCGCCTCCCCATCGCCCTGGCCAACTCCATGGATCCGGGCCACGCCACGTACCAGGACGTGTACCGCGGATACCCCAAGAGCTTCTGGTACCGCAACACCTACGGCGCCATCCCCACGACCATCCTGGACGGCGTGAAAAACCAGTACACCGACGAACTCGTGGCCGGGTTGGAGTACGAGATCAAGCCCGACCTGACCTTCGGCTTCCGCGGCGTCTTCCGTGAGCTGGGACGGGTCATCGAGGACGTGGGCTACATCGACGCCCACGGCGGCATCTCGTACATCGTCATGAACCCCGGCGATCAGTGGCCGGCGGGCATCATGGACGCGTGGGCCTCCGCCGTCCCCGATTACGAGCGCTTCCCCAAGCCCATCCGAAACTACCAGGGCTACACCTTCACGCTCAACAAGCGGTTCTCCGACAACTGGTTCCTCAACGCCAGCTACACCCTGTCCTTCCTCAGGGGCAACTACGAGGGCGGCTCGGGCGGTTACAGCCTCGCCGGCCTCAACCCCGGCGCCTCCAGCGCCTACGACATCCCCGAGTCGATCCTCATCAACAACCGCTACGGCTGGCTCCCCCAGGACCGCCGCCACCAGCTCAAGATCCAGGGCTCCTACCGCTTCGATTTCGGCATGGTCCTCGGCGCCAACTTCATCTACCAGTCGGGCCGGCCCTTCAACAAGCAGATGGGCTACCCGAACTACGAGGCCGGGTACGGCACGGTCCTCGTCGCCGAGCGCGGTTCGGACCGCCTGCCCGGCACCTGGCAGCTCGACCTCCACGCCGAATACACCTTCAAGCTCTGGAAGACGAACCTGGCCCTCTTCGCCGACGTGTTCAACGCCACGAACCGCCAGACGGCCACCGCCAAGTACCAGACCTACTACCAGACGCCCGACTACCTGAGCGACATCACCAGCGGAAACCTCCGCCGGGACACCAACTGGGGCAAGACGTCCGCCCGCCAGGGCAGCCGGAACGCCCGCCTCGGCGTGAAGTGGACCTTCTAATTCCGGTTTGAGTCCTTAAGGACCCGTCGGGGACCCCGGGTGACCGGGGTCCCCTTTTTTTGGGCCATATTCCCCGGATGTGTCGGAAAAGACACAGGGGGTTGACACGGTGGTTTTCTTCCATTACCTTGACGGCATTGGTACGAAAGGAGGTGATGCGGAGGAGGGTAAGTCCTTGAGTTTTAGGAGGTTTCGAAAACTTCAGAGGTTATGGAGGTGACCATATGAGGAAAGCACTCAAGTGGGGTGCCCTGGCCGTGTTGGCGCTCAGCCTCACGGGCTTTGCCGTGTTCGCCCAGCAGGGCGGCGGCATGCAGGGCAAGGTGACGGATGAGGCTGGACAGCCGGTGATCGGGGCCACCATTCAGGTGAGCGGTCCCAACCTGCAGGGCTTCATGGG
>JBFMHB010000044.1 GCA_040752915.1 Acidobacteriota bacterium | reverse complement strand
CCGCCCGCCCGCCCGCAACACCGTTGGACGAAAGGTCACGCGAACCGCCGCCCGGCGGATGGTCAGCCCGGCCGGGCCGAGGGCTCCTCCCCCACGAATCCGTGGCATGCAGGCCTTGAACGGTTTTTTGCGTGCAGTGATCCATGGATGGGAGGTAACCCATGAAGTCAACGCAGGATCGCCGGTCGCCCGCGGGGGTGCTGGCGGCGATGATGGTTGTCGGATGGACTCTGGTTGGGGCGCAAACGGTCCCGGCAACGAATTGGATCAGAGGGGGAGGGTTCGAGGGGGAATCTTCACGGATCCATTGGAACCAGGAGTCGTCGGCTGGAAGCACCTTGATCCGGTCGGTGGGAAGCGATGGCGCCTTCGGCGGCGAATGCGCCGCCGTTCTGGGCGGCTCAAGGGGGACGGTGGATACGCTCAGCCAGTTCGTCGGCGGGCTGCCCGCCTACTACGACGGTTCGATTCTTTCTTTCCACTGCAAGGCGCTCGCACGGCCGCACGGCGGCAGCAAGGGAGACTCGCTCCGAGTCCAGTTGGTGGACGCAGAAACGGGGAACTCCGTGCCAATTGCGGTCGTAACCCCAGAAACCGAAACGTGGGAGTTCTTCCGTTACCCCCTGTCGTCAGGTGGCCTGGGGCTTCTCCCCGGCCGCGACTATTATCTCGAATTCGAGGCCACCACAGGTCCTCACGCGTGGCCAACCACCTACCTTCTCGATGAGGTTCAACTCGAGCCTCCCCAGCGGGCCATGTTGCTTCCCACGGACCCACCCGATCCGCCCGACACGATCCCGGACGAGGATGGGGACATGCCGTACCAGAGTTCACCCGGCATCGGGTTCGTGGACATCACGCCGCATCACGACGTTCCCAATACGTGTTCTTGCGGGTACCCCGCCCATCAGACCGTCACCATCACGACAACCGGCTTTACCCAGGCGGAGTTCTCCTCGGCGGTCGTGAAGTTCAAAACGCCGAGTTCCTCCGTCAGCAAGGTGGCCTCCGTCCTCTCCCGGTCGTATGACCCGGCCACGGCCACCGGCGTCCTCTCGTGCACGGTCCCCGATTCACCCGGCGGAAAGAACTACCTTGGCTCCGCTTCGGTGAAGGTCAAGGCGAGCAACGGAAAGAAGGCCGCTTCCCCCCAGTATCACTTCGACACCGCCGGACTGGAGAGGGGCTTCTGGTACGGTTTCCCGTCGCCCGTATCGGGGATTCAGCTCCTCTCGAGCGCCACTCCGAGCGTCCTGGGCGGGGAGACCTTCAGCGTCCGGGCGACGGGGATGGCCACCTTCACCAAGTACCGGCCCAACGCGAGCCCTCCGAGATGCGGCGACCGCCCGGACCAGGACTTCGTGCACCCGCTCGTCTTCGTCAAGGACTCCGCCAACACCAAGGTGAAGGTCCTCCGGAGCACGCTCAACCCCGCCCCGGGGACCCCCTGCGCCTCGGCGCCGGTGAACTGGACCTGGACCGGCACCTGGTCTGACGACGGCGCGCCTGGGGTCTGCACGTCGGCCACGCCCTGCATTCCCACCCGGACTCCCCTGTCGGCCGTTTTCCTCAACCCGGACAACGTGACCGAGGACGGGACGCTCAGCCCCCGGATTGCCCAGTACAAAACCCAGATCGACAACTTCTTGCAGTTCCTGGAACCCGATGACGAACCAAAACTGCCAAGCCTGAGCGGCGTAAGCCCCAATTGGGCCGATTCCGTGGGCGGGGTCTTCGGTTGCGGCGGCCCCGTGACCTCCAACCAGATCGTCCTGAGCGGCGCCAATCTGAAGCGCATCGCCTCGGTGCGCAACGCGGGAGAGACCGTCTTGTGGTCCGGACTGTCGGGCGGTCCCGACGGCACGAGCCTCTTCGCCACGGCGCCGGCCCACCCCGTGGGCGCGGTCCGGATCCAGGCCACGACGGCGGACGGGCTGACGGCCGAATCCGACCCGGGAGCGCTTTCGTATGTGTGTTCGTTCCAGGCGCCCTGCGGCGTCTTCCAGGGCCCCTTCACTTACACGTCGGCGCCCCCTCCCGGCACCTACCACAGGACCGAGTGGCTGACGGCCAAGACGGGCCAGAACGAGGACGTCTCCTTCAGCGCCTCCTTAAACGCCGGAGACGAGGCCAAACTGAAGGCGATTCCCTATCAGGAGCACCTGGACACGACGCTCCCTGGCGGCGCCGTCGTCACCGAGCACAGGCTAGGCTTCTACGTATACGTTGAACCCCTGGCGGCCAGCGGAACCCAGAGCAAGTACGACGTGATCGTCCAGCAGGCGTGCACGGGCGCGACGATCTTCGCGGGCCAGATCACCTTCCTGTACAAATACTGACGCTCGCGTGGGCCGGCGGGCCGCGGGCCCGCCGGCCCCCTCTTTCGGGGTGGACACCATGACGAAGAACAGAGCGCGCCGGGCGGCACTCCTTCTCTTGCTGTCGTTGTCGGTCTCGCTTTCGGCGCTGGGCCAAGAACCTTGGATCCTGGGCTTTCTGGACAATGGAGTCAACCTGTGGCAGATCATGAGCGCCGCCGTCCTGGCCGACGGTTCGGCGGTCATCCTCCTCCTTCCGCCCCCTCCCAGTTTGACCGAGGCCGAGCCCTACCTCCTGGTTGGCTTCGACGCCCATGGCAACCGGCGCTGGGCCAGGCAGTTGCCCAACGCCTCCTTGGTGGAGTCGGAAGCGACCAGCCTTCTCGCCCTCCAGGACGGGACCTTCCTGCTCTTCCTGCACGCCGAGGGGACCATCCCTCCCGACTGCGGATTGAACGTGTGGGGATCGCGCTGGACGGCAGAGGGGGAGGTGCTCTGGCAGCGGTATTTGATGCTCTACGACATCTGGTGGTCCCTGGAGGCGTTTCAGGTGCCCAGCGGGCGGGTATTTCTGACCTCCGGTGGAGGGGAGTTGCAGGAACTGGACGTGGAAACCGGGGAGGCGCTCTGGGAAAAGGCATTTTGGGTCGTTCCGCCCGACGGATGGGCGGCAGCCCTTACGATCCGTGACGTTGTGGAGCGCGCCGACCGGGGGCTCACGCTTTGGACGGGGTTCTCGTGGGAGCACGGCCCGTGGGATGCCCCGTGCGCGTTGCTCTTCCTCGGGCCCGACGGAAGCCTTCAGGGCCACCGTGACTTCTACCAGGTTCGGCCGTGGCAGGTCTTGGTCGGGAGAATGCAGGTGGCCCCCGATGGAGGGTACTTTGCCACCGGAGTGAGCCGGTACTGGCCCGAGGAAGAGCCATATCCCCTCCGGCATCTCCCGGCCGCCGTGAAATTCGGGCCGGCCGGCGAGATCGAATGGCAGTACATCTACGGCAACGAGGATTGGAAAGGGACCGTTTATGGGTCCACGGTGGTGGACGGCACCCTTCTCATTTCTGGATCGGTGGGCCGTGAGCCTTTTGACGGCTACAACGCGCTCCTGGCGAAGGTCGGCGCCGACGGCTCCCTTTTCGACGCCCGGGTCTTCGGCTGGCACAACGACCAAGGCCCCGCGCAAACCTGTACTTTGCGGGAAGTGTGGGCGCGGCCCGGCGGGGGCCTGCTCGGGGTGGGGAACTACAGTCCCTCTCCTCTCGGCGCACGTCAGGCCGTCGCCCTGTACTCCTTCGGACCGGAGGGCGACCTCCCTGAATCCTGCACGACGTGGGTGGACTATCCGGGCATGTACGGTGAATCGCCGCTGGCCGAGTATCCCGTGCCGATCTTCACCGCCGACTCCAGCGGGATTCAAACGTGTCCCACCGACGCGAGCTTCGAGAATCTGATTGACATCGGCGCCGACACGCAGTTCTGCGGGGAGGCGTACCCAGGCATCGTCTCTGTGAAGAAGCTCAAGGATCCTTTTCGGCTCAAGGTGACGGGGTGGAATTTCGAGGAGGGGAGCAAGCTCTTGATCAACGGCACGGCGGTCCCCAAATCGGTCTTCAAGGGGCTGGACCTGCCGGGCCGAACGCGCCTGGTCGCCTCCGGTGGGGGCTTGAAGGCGCTCCTGCCGAAGGGCGAGGCGGTGACGCTGACGGTCCTCAATCCCGACGGGCGGGAATCCGTGGGCTTTCGATTCACGCGATAGGCCCTAACGCCGCGAAGCGGCATCACGCCTCTATGGGTGGGTGCTTCGCGCGGTCGTCCCCGTGACGCATGGACGGCTCGATCCTGAGCTTGGGAGCCCATCGCGGGGTGCGGAAGCCGTCGCGCGGGGGCGGTTTTTCCCTGTATACTGACCCACCGCAGACGGCCACGAAGCCAGGGAGGAGCCATGTCCGACGCGACGAATCCCGCCGGGACAGAAGCGCGGCCCCAGCCGTCCACCTTCTACCGGTGGGCGGTGCTGGTCATCATCAGCCTCGCCATGTTCGGCAACTACTACATCTACGACTCCATCAATCCGGTGACGGATCTGATGAAGGCCCAGCTGGGCTTCACCGACGCCGTCATCGGACAGCTCAACACGAGCTACAGCATTGCCGCGGTTCTTGTCCTTCTGGTGGGGGGCGTCCTCATCGACCGCCTGGGGACGACCCGGACGACGGTGCTTTTCGGCGCGCTCTGCACGGTCTCGGGCGTCACCATGCTCCTGAGCACGGAGCCCTGGGTGATGATCGGATCGCGATTCCTCTTGGGCGTGGGAGCCGAGCCCCTCATCGTGGCCATCACAGCGGCCCTGGCCAAGTGGTTCAAGGGGAAGGAGCTCTCCTTCGCCTTCGGGATCAACCTCACCATCGCGCGGCTGGGGCAGGTGGCCGTGGACTGGTCCCCCACCTGGGCCAAGTGGGCCTACGACGGGTGGCGCACGCCCCTCGTGCTGGCGGCGGTCCTGGGCTCCCTCTGCACCCTGGGGGCGCTCGCCTACTGGGCGCTGGAGTCCCGGGCCCTGAAGCGCTACTCCCTGGGCGAGGAGGGGGAGACGGACCGCCTCGTGGTCAAGGACCTCTTCCGCTTCGACGCCTCCTTCTGGTATTGCGTGGCCCTCTGCGTGACCTTCTACTCGGCGATCTTCCCCTTCCGGACCTTCTCCATCAAATTCTTCATCGAGAGCTACGGGCTGACCCGGGAGATGGCGGGCCAGATCAACAGCAGCCTCCCCGTGGCGGCCATGGTGGCCACCCCGCTCTTCGGGCTCCTCGTGGACCGCATCGGGCGGCGGGCCTCCCTCATGTTCCTGGGGGCCTTCCTGTTGATGCCTGTCTACGTGATCATGGCCTACCACGCCCTCCCCCTGTGGATCCCCATCGCCATGATGGGCGTCGCCTTCTCCCTCGTCCCCGCCATCATGTGGCCCAGCGTCGCGTACATCGTGGAGCAGAAGCGCCTCGGGACGGGGCTGGCGGTCATGACTCTGGTCCAGCAGGTGGGCGTGGCCGGGCTCAACACGGTGGTCGGCTACGCCAACGACCTGGGCCATGCGGGCCCCGCGAATCCCGCGGGGTACGTCCCCGGGATGTGGCTCTTCTCCGGCCTCGGCTTCGTGGCCCTTCTCTTCGCCTTCCTTCTCTGGAAGGTCGAGAAGGGGCCCAGGGCCCACGGCCTCGAGACGATCCGGGTCGGCGCGAAGGCGGAGGGCTGAGGTGCTGAAGCGCTGGACCACCGTCCTGGGCTTCACCCTCCTTTATCTCGCCGCCGCGGCGGCGGGAGCGGCCGCCTCGGGGAACGGGGAGTTCCTCTACTACATCGGCGTCATGGTCGTCCTCATGGGGGCCGTGGGCGCTCTTCACTTTCGAGTGGGGCTGAGCCCCGGCGCCCTCTGGGGCCTGAGCCTCTGGGGGCTCCTCCACATGGCCGGGGGGCTCCTGCCCCTTCCCGCGGGATGGCCCTACGACGGCCCCCACGCCGTCTTCTATTCATGGTGGATCGTTCCCGGCTTTCTCAAGTACGACATGGCGGTCCACGCCTTCGGCTTCGGCCTCACCACCTGGGTGTGCTGGCAAGGATACGGGGCGGCGGTGCGGGGCGCCGGGGGAGCGCCCCGGCCCACCTTCGGCGCCCTGGTCCTTTGCTCCGCGGGGGGGATGGGCTTCGGAGCCCTCAACGAGGTCGTGGAGTTCGCCGCCACGCTCCTGATGCGGGACACGAACGTGGGAGGCTACGTGAATACGGGGTGGGACCTCGTCTCCAACTTGACGGGGTGCGTCCTGGCGGCCCTCCTCATCGGCCTGGGCGGGCGGAGGGCTCAAGCCCCGGAGGCCTAGGATGGGATCGTCCAGCCCCACGGAGATCACCACCGCCCTCACGGACCTTTTCTGCGCGGCGGCGGCGGTGGCGTGCGCCTTCCGCCTCGGACGGCCCGAGGGGGGACGCGCGAGCCTGTGGAGATCGGCGTTCCTGACCTCCGCGGCGGCTTCCCTCCTGGGGGCCGCGGCTCACGGCTTGTCCCTTTCCCCGGCGCTCTCCCGGTGGGCCTGGCGCCTCATCTACGCCTGCCTGGCGGCGACGGTGGCCCTGGCGGCGGGGGCGGCGGCCCAGGCATCCCTCGGGAGGCGCGCGGCCCGGTGGGCGGGCCTGCTCCTCCTGGCGGGGGCGGCGGCCTTCTGGGCCCTCACGACCTTCCACTCGGACAGCTTCGGCCTGTTCGTGGCCTACGAGGCGGCGGGCCTCGGATTCGCCCTGGCCCTCCTCGTCTCCCTGGCCCGGCGGGGAAGGGCCGGCGCCGCGGCCGCGTCGGCCGGACTGGCCCTCTTCCTGTTGGCGGGCGCCGTCCAGGCCTCGGGCCCCTTCGAAGTCCGCTGGGGCTGGCCCCTGGATCACAACGGCGTCTTTCACCTGGTCCAGCTTCCCGCTTTCTTCCTGCTGGCCGCTGGAGCGCGGCGCCTCGAAACCGGGGAGGCCTCGCCGTGAACGGCCACTTCGACTGGATCGCCCCCGTCTTCGACTGGGCGGGCGGCCACCGAGACCCGGAGGCCCTCCGCCGGGTCCTCGGCCTCCCCTCGCCGGGACGGCTCCTCGACTTGGGTGGAGGCACCGGCAGGGTGGCCCGGTCCCTCGTGGATCACGTGGGAGCGCTCGTCGTGGCCGACCTGTCCAGACCCATGCTCCGGCGGGCCGCCCGCAAGGCGGGTTTGAGGGCGGTCCTGGCCTTCGCGGGCTCCCTTCCCTTCCAAGCCGGGGCCTTCTCGAGGATCCTGGTGGTGGATGCGTTCCACCACTTCGCGGACCAGGAGGGCGCCCTGAGGGACCTGTTCCGCACGGTGGAAGCGGGAGGGCGCGTCGTCATCGAGGAGCCCGACGCCCGCCGGGTCGGGGTTCGCGCCGTCGGCCGCCTGGAGAAGATCCTCGGCATGACGAGTTGCATGCGCCCTCCCGAGGCCATCGCCGAAATGGCCGCCCGGGCTGGGTTCCGGACCCGGGTGGAGGAGGGAAGCCGCTTCTCCGTCTGGATCGTGGGGGAAAAGGATTGATCGAAGGCGGGGAGTTCTTTCCCGGTCCGGTGGCGATCCCGGTGAACGGGATCCTGGACCTGCACGCCTTCGATCCCCGTGACGTGAAGGTCGTGGTGTCGGAGTACCTGGCCGAGTGCCGGCGCCTGGGGATCCTCGACGTCCAGATCATCCACGGGAAGGGGACGGGAACCCTGCGGCGGACGGTCCACGCCCTCCTCCAGCGTCTGCCCGAAGTGGCCTCCTTCTCGACGGCCGGTGCGGGCGAGGGCGGATGGGGCGCGACCTTCGTCGTCCTGCGCGCCGAAGGTCTTGGCCCCTAAGGGCCCCGTTACCCGGCCGGCCCCGCCGCATCTCTCCCCAGTGCTATTACGACGTGATCCGCGCGGTGTCGCGTCCCTAGGCGGACGGTGCGACAATAGCGGGACAGCCTCCGGCGTTACCGGAACCGGGGGACCCGGCTCGCAGGCGATGTGCCGCCCCGGAGGAGACCCATGAAGACGCCCGTCACCGTGTTCACCATGACCCTCTGCCCCTACTGTGTCGCCGCCAAGCGTCTCTTGAAGAAGAAGGGCGTGGACTTCGAGGAGGTCAATCTCGACCGCCACCCCGAGCGTTGGGCGGAGTGCGAGCGCCGCTCGGGGAAGGAGACCGTCCCCCAGGTCTTCTTCGGGGACCGCCACATCGGGGGGTGCGACGACCTGATGGACCTCGACCGCTCGGGCGAACTCGACAGGCTCATCGCCTCGCTGTAACCTGGGTCCGTGGGACCCCCTGCCACGCCAGCGGGCCCAGGCGGAGGTGAGCCATGGCGGCCTATACCAAGGAGCACGCCAAGAAGGGCCTGGACGCGCCCCTCCCGGCGATCGAGACGTGGCCGAACCAGTTTCCCGGCTACGAAATCACCATCGAAGCGCCCGAGTTTACCTCGGTGTGCCCCAAGACCGGACTGCCCGACTTCGGCCTCCTCGTCCTGAGGTACGAGCCCAGGAAGTCCTGCCTCGAACTCAAGTCCTACAAGGAGTACCTCCTGGCCTACCGGAACGTGGGCATCTTCTACGAGAACGCCGTGAACCGGATCCTTCGGGACGTGGTGAAAGCCTGCGGGCCCGAGCGGGCGACCCTCACGGGAGTGTTCAACTCCCGCGGCGGAATGAGCGCCTCCGTCGTGGCCACCTACACCCGCGACAAGGGATTCGGCTCGTGACCGCCCCGGTGACCCTCGGACTGGAGACGCCGGTGGGACGCCTCGACGTGACCCTCTCGCCGGGAGCGGTGCACCGCATCGAGTTCGGGGGAAAGGCCCCCGACGGACCCGTCCCCCGAAGCGTGGCCCCCCTCCTGAACCGGCTCAAGAAGCAGTTGCGCGAGTACTTCGCGGGATCCCTCCGCGACTTCGACGTCCCTCTGGACCCCGATCCTCCCGGCACCGATTTCCAGGCGAGGGTGTGGGAGGCGCTCCGCCGGGTGCCCGCCGGCCAGGTCCTCTCCTACTCGGACCTGGCGAAGTGGGCGGGGCGGCCGGGCGCCGCGCGGGCGGCGGGGTCCGCCTGCGGCGCCAACCGGATCCCGATCCTCATTCCCTGCCACCGCGCGGTGGCGAAAGGGGGGCTGGGCGGCTTCGGCGGCGGGCTCGCCGTCAAGAAACAGCTCCTCCGCCTGGAGCGCGGCACCTGATCCCTTCCGCTCCGCGCGTCCGCCCGGGCACGGGTGGAGAACCCGCCCGGACCGGCCGCGGACCCCGGTGAACGCCATGGCCCGTCTTCCTCACGCCTACCCCTTCCGGTTCCTGGACCACGAGGACGCCACGCGGCCGCTCGAGGCGGCCTTTACGGCGGGCGCGGCATTTCAGAGGTCCGGCCGGGCGCCCGCGTGGACCCTTCTCGAGGCCATGGCCCAGGCCGCCGGACTGGCCGCCTTCTCCCGCGAGGACTCGGGAGGGATGGTCCTGCAGGTCCAGCGCTTCCGGTGTCCGCGCCCCCCGTACCCGGGGGACCGCCTGGCCCTTTCGGCACAGGTCCTCCAGCGCATGGGTCCCGTGGTCCGGGTGAAGGTCCTGGCCCGCCGCGGAGAGAGGCTCGTGGCTCGCGCCGTGGTCACCCTGCGGGAGGTCTCTCCTTGACGGCGCCCTGCTATGTCACGGGGATCGGCGCGGTCTCGGCCTTCGGCATCGGGACGGAGGCGCTCTGGAAGGGGCTCCTCTCGGGAAGAACGGCGGTGAGCCCGCTAAGGAGGTTCGACGGGAGCGGCCTCCGGAGCCCCCTGGTCGCGGAAGCGCCCGACCCCGGAGGGGATTTTCCCAACCGCACCGACCGCCTCGCCTTCGCCGCCGCCCGGGAGGCCCTGTCGTCGGCGGGGCTCGAGGCCCTGCCTGAGCAGGCGGGGGTGGCCACCGGGGCCGGCGTGGGCGGCCTGCCCGAATCGGAGGAAGCCTTCGGCGCCTGGCTCGCAGGGTCGGCGAGGACCCCTTCTCTCAGGACGCTGACCCGCCACATGCCGGCCACCACGGCCGACCTGCTGTGTCTCGCCTTCGGCGCCCGCGGCCCCCGCTGCGCCGCGGCCAGCGCCTGCGCCTCCTCCACGACCGCCCTCGCCCTGGGCGCGGCCTGGATCTCCCTCGGAGAGACGGACTGCGTCCTGGCCGGAGGCGCCGATGCCCTTACGCGCATGACCGTGGGAGGATTCAACAGCTTGCGGCTCGTCGCGTCCGAACCGCCCCGGCCCTTCGATCGGAGCCGTTCGGGCATGGCCGTGGGGGAGGGGGCGGCCTTCCTCGTCCTCGAATCCTTCGAGCGGGTCCGGGAGCGCGGGGCTCGCCCCCTGGCGGCCCTTTCCGGATGGGGGCTCTCCACGGATGCCCACCACGCCACCGCCCCCCATCCCGAAGGGAGGGGAGCCCTGGCGGCCCTGCAGGCGGCCCTTCAAAGGGCGGGAGCGACGGCCGAGGAGGTGGACGCCGTGAATGCGCACGGCACGGGCACCCGGGCCAACGACTCCGCGGAGGCCGCGGCCCTGGTCCGGCTTCTGGGCCGCCGCGCGCCGGAGGTGCCCGTCTCTTCCGTCAAGGGGGCCCTGGGCCACTGCCTGGGAGCGGCGGGAGCCCTGGAGGCCGTCGCCTCCGTCCTCACGATCCTCCGCCAGACCGTTCCCCCGACGGCGGGGCTGGCCACGCCGGAATTCGAGGGCCTCCTTCTGCCGACCGCGCCGGTGGAGCGTCCCGTCGGGTCGGTCCTGACCCTGAACCTGGGCTTCGGCGGCCACAACGCCGCCCTGTTTTTCCGGAGGACCCCGTGAAGGGGCCGTTCGTGACGGGCGTGGGGGGCGTGGGCCCCCTAGGGACCGGCATCCTCTGGCCGCCTCCCAAACCCTCTTCGGATGCGCGGAGGGTGCCCGCGGACCTGCCCCTCCGAGAGGGATTCTCGGCCCAGTCCACTCGGTGGCTGGACGGGGCGTCCCTGTGGTGGGCCAACGCCGCCCGTCAGGCGCTAACGCACCTGTCTCCCGATACGATCGCGGTGGCCGGCCAGGCGGTGGGGCAGTCCTGGGGGCCCACGGCGCCCGTCCTGGACCTCGAGAAAGGAATCTGGAGCGAGGGACCGGGGGCCATGAACCCGGCCCTCTTCCCCTTCACGGCGGGAAACGCGCCGGCGGGGCAGGCTTCCCTGCTCCTGGGGCTCACGGGACCCTCCCTGACGCTTCACGCGAAGGAGGCTTCGGGGCTGGCCGCCCTGGTGGAAGCCTCGCGCCTCGTGGCGTGCGGAGCGGCCGAGACAATGGTGGCGGGCGGGACGGACGAACTGGCCCCGTTCCTCCTTTTCGTCCTCAAGCCCCTGAGGGGGAAGGGGGCCCCGCCACCGGGCGAGGGCGCCTACGCCCTGGCGCTGGAGCGGGACCCGGGACCCCGGCGTCCCCTGGCGCGCGTCGCGGGATGGGGCGGGGCGTCCCGCCCGTGCGGGCCGCACGCCTTTCCCGTGGACCCGGGCGCGCTTCTGGATGACCTGGCCGCCGCCGTGGGGCGTACGGCGGGTTGGGGGCCCTCCTCCGCCGATGCCGTGGCGCTTCCCGCCGAAACCCCGTTCTGGCAGGAGGCGGCGGAGGCATGGAGGCGCCGGCGGGCGCCCGGCGCCGAGGCTTTCCGGTTCCAGGACCCGCTGGGATGCTGTGGGGCGGCCTGGGCCGGCGCGGCGGCGGTCCTGGCGGCGCGAACGGCCCGGAACGAGACGGGCCGATCCCTTCTCCTGGCCGTTTCCTCTGGCGGAGCGGCCTGGGGGCTCGCCTTGGAGGCCCTCCCGTGAAGACGGCCGTCGCCCGTTGCCCTTCGGGGCCGTACCTGGACCTCGGCCCGTACTTTCCCCGCGGAGTCTTCGCGTTCTTGACCCTGCGGGGGGACCACGACGTCTCCCCCGAGGGGCTCTCCCGCTTCCTGAAGGACCGCGGCCACCCGGGCATCCGCGTCCATCGAGCGGACCAGGTCCACTCGGACCGCGTGGTTCGGGCCGATGAAGCGCCCTGCGCCGCCGACGCCCTGGTGGGCGACCGTCCCGGGGAGGCCGTGCGCGTGGTGACCGCCGACTGCGTCCCCATCCTGCTCTGCACCTCCGACGGGACCCGCGTGGCGGCGGTCCACTCGGGATGGAAGGGGACGCTCTCGCGCATCGTGGAGCGCGCGGCCCAGGCCCTCTCCCCGGATCCCTCGGACCTGACGGCCTACGTGGGGCCCGCCGTGGGACCCTGCTGTTACGGCGTGGACGAGGCGCGCCACCGCGCTTTTCGCGAGGCCTTCCCCGGCTGGGTGGGCGAGGGGAGAGGCGCGCTCTCGCTGGACTTGGCCGGACTCAATGCGCGCATGCTGACCTCCCTCGGACTCCGGGCCGAGAACCTTCACGTGGAGTCGCGTTGTACGGCCTGCGAGGCCCTGTTATGCTGTTCCTATCGCAGGGACGGAGAGCGGGCGGGCCGCATGGCGGCGGTGATCGGGAGGTCCGGTTGAGCGGTGGATGGACGCACCTCGACGGCCACGATCGGGCTTGGAAGCCCGGTGCGGGCGGGCGCCGGCCGGCGGTCCGGGGCGCCGAAACGGTTCCGGGGTTCTCTTTCCTGGGCCACGTTGTGGCGCCTGCCGGGGTGGCGGTACACTTCGTGCGGGACGATTCGGAACGCAGGATCCGGGTGGAGGCGAAGGCCTTCGCGAAGAACGTCACGGGGGTCGAAATGGAAGCCAAGACGGCGCGCGCCGCATCCCTCCCGACCCGCCGCGACGAGGTCAAGGGCGCGGACGAGGGGGGCGAAATCGGTCCCCTCCGCCTTCTGGATAAGACCGGCGGCACTTCCGGCCGGCACGAACGGTGAGCCCCATGTCCTCACTCGAGCACGAGAAGCAGCTCCTGTTCGACCGAGACCTCGACCGGGCCATGTCCGCCCTCTCCCCGCGGGCTCCCGCGGAGGCGTGGGTGCGGGCCGGTGAAGCCCTGCGGGTCCGGTCCATGCCCCACCTGGCCGCCTCGGTGACCGAGAAGGCCCTCGCGCGCCACGCGAGGGTCCCGGACCTGTGGAGGACCCACATCCAGGCCGTGGCCTTCTCCCCCGAATTGCTCCAGAAGGTCTGGACCCGCCTGAGCGAAGGGGGCTCCCCGGCGGGCGCCTCGAGGGAGATCCTGCTCGCCCTGGTGGAGTACTACCTGGAGAGGGACAAGGAGGGCGTGAAGCGCCTCGAGGGGATCCCCATGAAACAGCGGGGCGCCCTCTTCTACGAAGTGTGCGGCTATTACGCCATGGCCAGCCAGGACTACCGGCACGCCGTCAAGGCTTTCCAGCAGGCCAGGAGACTGGCGCCGAAGGACCTCCGGCTGACCTACTACGTCGGCCAGGCCTACCACGCCATGGGCGATCACGCGCGGGCCCTCTCCTGGCTGTACCGCCTCGTGAGCCGGGAGAGGCACTTCGTCCAGGCCTGGGACACTCTGGCGAAAATCCACCTCGAGCGCGGGGACCGCCACCTGGCCCGCCAGGCCTTCGGCATGTCGCTGTCGGTGAACCCCCGGGACTGGGGCATCTACTTCACCTTCGCCGATTACTACCTCGCCGAGGGCCGCCACGACATGGCCCGCGCCGTCCTCACGGACCTTCTCGACCTTTCCCCGAGGGAGGTCATCTCCGCGGAGGTTTACAACTACCTGGGATACCTCTCCTACCTCCAGGGCCGGTACGCCGAGGCGCTTCCCGCATTCCGCAAGGCGCTGGAGCTCAATCCTTCCCTGGCCGTGGCCTGGCTCAACATGGGCAACCTCCATTTCCACCTCAAGCAGATGGACGAGGCCCAGACCTGCTTCCGCGAGGCCCTGAAGGCCGACCCGCACTTGGGCGCCGCGGCGTGCCAGCTCGGCCTCACCCAGCTCGACCAGGGCATCCTGGATCGGGCCCGGGATCCGCTCGAACGGGCCCTCGCCCTGGACCCCTCCGACTACTGGGCCCACCTGGGTCTCTCGGAGTACCACCGCCGCACGAAGAACCCCGTGGGAGCGCTGGAGGAGGCCCGGGCGGCCCTCCGGATCGCGCCCGACGATCCGAACGTCCACAACTACCTGGGCATCGCCCTGGAGACGAACCGCCGCTACTTCGACGCCGAGAAGGCCTACCGCAGGGCCCTCGAGCTGGACCCCCTCCACCGGTGGGCCGCCAACAACCTGGGGTACCTCTGCGAGAAGATCATGCGCGTGGACCCCTCCTACAAGAGCGCCGCTGTGGAGGCCTGGAAACAGCGCCTCGTCATCTGCCGGGACATGGGATCCTCCGTCCGCGGCGCCATCAACCACCTCAAGCGTCTGGGAGTGCCCGTGGCGACCCTCCGGAAATGGCTCGAAAAGGAGCCTCCCGCGGTCCGGAAGCGGTGAGACGGTGATCCTCGCCGTGGGGCTCGACCTCTGCGACGTGGATCGCGTGGAGGCGGCGGTCCGCAGACACCCCCGGCTCCTGGACCGCGTGTTCACCCCGGCGGAGCGCGCCGCGTGCGAGCGGAAGGCCTCCCCCTGGGCCTCCTACGCGGCCCGGTTCGCCGCCAAGGAGGCCGCCATGAAAGCCCTGGGCACGGGCTGGGGGGGCGGCGTGGCCTGGAGGGATCTGGAGGTGACGGGAGGGGCCGGAAGCCCTCCCGGGATGGCCTTTCACGGTGCAGCCCTCCGGCGGCTGGAGGCCCTGGGCGGACATTCGGCCCTCGTGAGCCTCACCCACGAACGGCGCGCCGCCGCCGCCGTCGTGATTCTCCTGGGCGCCCTCCCGCGCCGGTAGCGCAGAGGGGCGCGCCCCGAGGTCCTGGCCGGCGCGGCCACCCCGGGACGAAGAAAAGGCCGGGGCAGGGCCCCGGCCTCTGGGTTGAACCAAGGAGAAGCCCCGGTCCTACTTGGCTTCGGCGGGAGCGGCGGCAGGCGCGGGCGGGGCCTCCATGGGAACCTCCACGAATCTTCCGCCCTCCACCTTCCACATCACGTACGGGGACTGCTGGGGGTCCCCCTTCTCGTCGAACTTCATCTTGCCGAAAGGCGTCTCCACCTCGATCTTGTGAAGCGTGCGCGCCACCTCCACGCCGTCCGTCGTGCCCGCCTGGGAGAGGCCCGTGAGGGCCACCGTGGCGGCGGTGTAGGCGTAGAGGGAGTAAGGTCCCAGCTCCCCGTACTTGGCCTTGTAGGCGGCCAGGACGCTCTGGGCGGTGGGAAGTTTCTCCTGGTCGGGGATGAAGGTCACCAGAGTGCCCTCCCCCGCGGCGCCCGCCGACTTCAAGAACTGGGGATCGATGCATCCGTCCCCGCTCACGAAGGCGGCCGTGCATCCCTTGGCCTTTAATTCCTTGACGAGTTCCGCCCCCTGGGGCCACAGGCCGCCGAAGTACACCACCGTGGGTTGGGCTTCCTTCACCTTGTCCACCACCGTGGGGATGTCCACGCCGGTGCGGTCGATGGAGCCGTAAAAGGCCGACTGCGTCTTGGTGAGGAACTCGAAGTTCTTGAGGAACTCGTTGGCCAGGTCCTGGCCGTAGGAGGACTTGTCGTGGATCACGGCGACCTTGGCGCCCGGGAAATGGTCGGCCACGTACTTGGCGGCGCTGCGTCCCTGCTGGTCGTCCCGGCCGCAGACCCGGAAAATCGTCAGGTACCCCCTGTCGGTCACATCGGGGTTCGTGGACGAGGCGGTGATCATGGGGATCTTTTCCTTGCTGTACACCTCGATGGCCGCCAGCGTGCAGGGCGAGTTGTAGTGGCCGACGACGGCGTGGGCCCTCTTCGCGAAGTCGCGCGCCACCACGAGGGCCTGGTCCGGATCGCCCTTGTCGTCGGCCTCCAGGAGGACCACCTTCTTCCCATCCACGCCGCCCTTCGCGTTCCACTCGTCCACGGCGAGACGGACGCCGTTGACCACGTCGCGTCCGCTTCGGGCCTGCTCCCCCGTGAGGGGCGCGGCCACTCCCAGCGTGATCTGCCGGTCCGAGCAGGACCACAGCAGGATCAATCCCAAGGACGCCAGGATCACGATACCGGCGCGCCTGGCCGCGCTACGAAACCGAATTCCCATGTCCGCCTCCCGTAGCGTCCCCTCGGCGGGGTACCGCCCCCGCCGGTCGCCACGTTACTTGACTGGTGTCGTGTTGCCGTCCAGCGATCTCTTCTCGATCCAGGCCTTGGTGATCGAAACGGGGTTCTTGGGCCTGGAGCCCTCGGGGTCCGTGGCCCCCCCCACCGTCGGGGCCGACACGATCTTGTCCACCACGTCCATTCCTTCGATCACTTCTCCGAAGGCCGTGTACTGTCGGTCCAGGGGGCCGGCGTCCCCCACGCAGATGAAGAACTGGGAGGAGGCCGAATCGGGGTCGGAGGCGCGGGCCATGGACAGGATCCCCCGGGCGTGGTGCACGTCGTTGAATTCGGCCTTGACCGTGATCTCCTTGCCGTCGGGCCCCACGTTGCCTCCCGTGCCCCAGGTGGAGGGGTCTCCCCCCTTGGTGTTGGGGTCCCCGCCCTGGATCACGAAACCGGGAAGGACCCTGTGGAACTTGGTCCCGTTGTAAAAGCCCGACCGGCACAGGTTGACGAAGTTCTTCACGTGGAGGGGAGCCTTTCCGGGAAAGAACCGCAGAACGATCCTCCCCGCCGTGGTCTGAAGGACGGCCACCGTCTCGGATTGGACCTTGGCGACGGGTGCCGGTGCCGCCTTTTCGGTCCCGGCGGGCTTGGCGGCCTGGCCGGGATTTTGAAAGCCCTGGGCCAGGGCGGAACCGATCACCAGGGATGACGCGAGGACGGCGGCGATGCCGAGTGCCTTCATGGGGTACCTCCGCTCCGGGCACGGCCCGGCGAGAAAGGCAACAGTCTACGCCAGGGGCGGGGCGAAGAAAAGCCGAACCCCCAGGTTCCAGGAGGGGTGCGACAGATCGCTCGGGCGAGGCGAATCCGGCCGACCCGATCCGCAGCATAGGATGGTGCGCGCGAAAAACGGGGGGTACGCCCCCCGCCGTCGCGGCGCCGCGCCGACGCCCTGTGGCGAAAATCTAACCTCCGACCCGGGAGGCGGCAAGGAGGCCATCCCTTCCCGGTGCTACACTGGGTCAAAGCACCACCGCGCGGGCGCGCCCGCCGGACACGAGAGGGAGGAGACCATGACCGCCGTTCCGGACCCCCTGTTGAACGAACAGGAGCGATCCCTCAGGAGGGAGATCCAGCAGTTCGTCCGAACCGTTCCCAGGAAGTTGATCCTGGACATGGACGCGGAGCGCGTCCGATACCCCCGCGAGTACCTGGAGGAGGCCGGGCGTCGCGGCATCCTGGGCCTCCGCTTTCCGTCACCCTACGGCGGGCGGGACCTCCCCTGGACTTCCGAAATGGTGGCCCTCGAGGAGGTCGGGATCCTGGGGACCTCCCTGGCCTGCCTCTACTCCCTCGTCTCCATCGTGGGCGAGGCCATCCACCATTTCGGAACGGAAGACCAGAAACGGCGCTACCTCGCCCCCATGCTGGCGGGCCGGCTTACGCCCGCCGAGGCCTTGACGGAGCCCAGGGGCGGCTCGGACTTCTTCGGCGCCACCACGACGGCGGTGCGGGACGGGGACGCCTACGTCCTGAACGGCCAGAAGCGCTTCGTCGTCGGCTCCGAGGGGGCCGACTTCTTCCTGGTCTACGCCCGGACCGGGGACCCGAAGGACCCCAAGCGGTCCATCAGCGCCTTTCTCGTGGACCGGGGCGAAGGCGTCCAGGTGGAGCACGTCTACGGCCTCATGGGCACCCGCGGCGGGGGTACGGGGCGGATCCGCTTCAAGGACTGCCGGGTGCCCGCCTCCAATGTGCTCGGCGGGGAGGCCCTCCTGGGCGCCGGCGCCCGGATCTTCGACCAGATGATGATCCCCGAGCGCATGACGAGCGCCTGCGGCGCCCTGGGCATGGCCCGCGTCTGCATCGAGATCGCCGCCCGCTACGCCGCGAGGAGGAAGGCCTTCGGCCAGGAGATCCGGCGCTTCGAAGGGGTCTCCTTCAAGATCGCCCAGGCCCTGACGGAACTCGAAGCCGCCCGCGGCCTCTGCCGGGAGACCTGCCGGGCCATCGATTCGGGCGCCGTGGACCCGGGCCGCGTACGGCGAATGGTCTCCCAGTCCAAGCGCTTCTCCACCGACATGGCCTGGCACGTGGTGAACCACGCCATGCAGGTCCTCGGCGGCATCGGCTACACCAACGTCTACCCCGTGGAGAGGATGCTGAGGGACATCCGCCTCATCATGATCTGGACGGGCACCAACGAGATCATGGACCTCGTCATCCAGCACGAGTTCTACAAGGAGTTTCTCAAATCCCCTTCCGCCGCCCGCGACGTGGAGCAGGACGCCGAAAACGCCGACGCCCCGGACGAGAAGGTGTACGAGTAGCGGCGCCGGCCGAGAGGAAGCGGGGAGGGGATGGACAGGGGCCAGCGCCCTTCTCCTCTGGCCGGTCTGGTATCCTTGCTGCGGGAAACGATGGTGACATTCCAGCGTTGCCAAAAAGGCGAAAAGAAGGGGGCTGCGGCCTTCCCCCCCGGGCCGATTCCGCACCTCCGCTTTTCCCTCCTGCTTCCGGTAGTCCTCCTGTTCGCTCTTTGGCTGGGAGGGACTTCTCCTTGCGGCCAGCACCCCCAGCCTCCAGAAGCCGCCGAAGAGCCGGAACTCGGATGGAGAAAGGTGAACCCCCGGGAGGTTCCCGACCGGATCCGCCGCGAGGCGATCGGCATCCTCACCATCTGGTGCAGCGAAGAGGGGATGCAGCTCTACGGGGGAACGAAGGCCGACCTGGAAGCCCACGAGAAGCGAAAGGCCGAGCAGAGGGAAGTGTTGCGGTACGAGCGAAGTCCCGCTGGCTTTCGCTCCATTGGAACCCTCGTCGTCGCGGACACCGTCCCGATGAGCGGACTGGCGCACGAAGGGGTGGTCCGCCACTACCCCGCCACCGCCCGGGAGGGAGAGTTCGTGGAGTTCCTCTACGACATCCTGGAAGGCAAGAAAACCTGGGTCAAGCTGAAGGGAGAGAACGAAGGACCGGGGTGCAAGGTCTCCTTCGTGCCCCTGAAGGGATCGGCGAGAGTCAAGTTTTTCGAGGTCGATCTCGGCTTCTTCGAACCGGGTCGGTCCTTGCGGATCTACACCAGACCGGATCCCACGGCTCCTTACCGCACCGTGACCCTGCCCTGGGATCCACCGGAGGTCGGCTCCGGCTGGGAACTCGTCATTTCGGAAATCCAGAACGGGATGGGGCGTCTCCAGTATTGGCCCTGCGGCGGCGACACCCCCTACGAGCCGGGGTGGGTCGAGCTGAGGGACGAACAGGGGAGAATCGTCGTGTGGTGGTGCGATAATTGCGGGTGTTGCTAGAAAGCGTTCCACCGCAAGCAGGGGAAGGGCGCACCCGATGGCACGACCGCAGGTTTGGCTTTGGGTTCTTTGGCTCTTCTTCTCGGCCGGCCACGCGTTTCCCATGGACCACCGGCCCTTCGAGCGCTCGGAAGAAGCGCAACGGATCCTGTCGGCTCGCGTGGAAAGGAAGGCCGATGCCTACGAGTACACCTTCACGCTCCGAGTTCCCCCCGGGACCCGCCTTTCCTGCCTGAGGGTCCCTTCGGCGGGGGGAAAGCTCGAAGCCGTTCCGCCCGTCGAAGGAGCCTTCTTTCCGAAAGGGTGGCCCGACCACGTTCCCGGTGATTTCGTCCGGTGGCCGCTCTGGGAGGGTCCGTCTCCCGAAACGACTCCCGCCCGGTTCGTCGCTCGCTCCCCGCTGCCCCCCGCCCTCGGGGAGGCACTTCTGGAGAGGTGGGTGGAGGACAAGGTGGAGGAAGAGGCCGAACGGCAGTTGAAGGTCCAGGGGGCGATTTGCAACGACGACCTTCGGGAGATTCGGCGTAGGTCTGTCGGCTCCGCTTTGTCTCTCGTCCCCCGCTCCGGTTCTCTCGGAACCTTCGAACACGCGCGGGCTCTTCTGGGGGAACTCTCTTCGGCGGCCTCCTCGGGCTGGATCTCGGAAGGCCCCGGCCGACGCTGGGCGGCCTGCGTGGAGAGAGCCGTAGAACATGGGCTGGAGGGCGATTGGATCGGTTGGGAATCCTATTTTCAGCTTCTCATGGACCTCGCCGCTGAGGCGCGGGAAGGGGGATCCCGGCCGGAGCTCTGCGACTGGGCCGAGCTCAACGCCGCCTACCTCAAGGCCTGTCGTCCCGCCCCGTGCGAACCCAAGTTTTCGGCCTCCGTCGGGCCGGAAATCCCGCCGGTGGACCAAAACCACATCGCGACGGTCCGCCTTCAGAACGCCGCGACGGGTGAACCGCTCGCCAACGGCGGGATCGAGTTCGAGGTCCTGGACGGCCCGGCCGCCGGCAAGAAAGATCGCCTTCCGCCGGAATCCGACGGCCTCTGGAGGGTTCTCTTCTCGTCCCTCGGCCCCGGCGAGCAGCGGGTGAAGCTTCGCGCCTTGCCTCCCGCGCAGGGCGGATCCTGCTTCCCGGTCGAGAAGGAGGTGACGCTCCGACTCCGGTGGTGGGACGGAGCGAATATAGGTAGCTGGATCTTTCCCTACCGGGCACGGCTGACCCCGGGTGCCCTTCTTCCGGTCTACGAAACCACGTGGAACGAAGGCGGGCGACGGGCCTCCGGCACGCAGACCGCCTACCTCGTCCACCGGTTCTCGTGGCCCGATGACGCGCCGTGGAGGCTGGTCGGCCTTCGCATTGTCCCCTCTCTCCAGCCGGGCGAGGAGAGCGGGATGTCGACACAGCTTCGAATCCCGCCGGACCTCGAGGCCGGCTGGTACTGGATGGTGACCGTCGCCGATTGGCAGGGGTTGGTCAAGGAGACGTCCGAATCCGACAACAGCAGCTACTCCCATTTCAATATACCCTTCTCTTTTGATGTCCTTCGAGCGAGAACTGTCGGAACGCCCGGCTGGGTGGACGTCACGGAGGAGGCCGCGCCCAAACCCAGAAAGGAATACCGAAGGCCGCCGCCCCCTCCCTTCGAAAGGGAGGATTTCGACCCGCCCTGCAACGATCCCTCCCGGTGGCGGGATCTCTTTGGTGAGGTGCCCCCGCAGCTGGGGGACCACCCGATCGAGGAGCTGGCCCCGGAACTGTGGAAGGGCGCCATTGGCAGGATGGATATCGTGGCGGCCCTGCCCGCCGGGGTCCGCGCTTCTTCCGGAAAGGAGGCGCGGCGGCTTCTCGACCTCTCCGGGGGCGTCCGCATTCCGGTCTTCCAAAATACTCCCGCGGGCTTCGTTCCCAAAAAAGCCCGCCGGCTGACGGCTCTCGTTCCGATAGACGTGGAGGTGGCCTACGGCGAGGCACTCTTGCCCGGAGAGCGCCAGGAGGTCGCCTTTTCCTTCCCGGTCTACGCCGTAGAGGAAGGGTGGGCCGAGGTGGCCCTCGACGTGACCACGGGGGAGCGGGCCTGGCTGTCCCTCCAGGGGACTGGGGCGTTGAAGTTCCGTCTTTCCATGGTCGTCGGCGACACCGATTCCTGGGGAGCGGAGACGGCCGACCTCGTGTCCCTCCTCAGGGAACCCTTCCTTCGGGCCTATGCCGCGCCGAGCTTCCGCTCACCCTGGGTCGTCCTGAATTGCCAATGGAGCCCACCGGGGAGCCAGGGATTGGGTTGGCTACGCATTCGGAGAATCCGAAATGGCTTCGGGCTCGTGGAGGGGCGCTCCTGTTGGGCCGAAGACGAGACCTCCGTTCTGTTGGGCTGGATCCCCTTGCGGGATTTGGAGGGCTACCTCCTCGTCTGGCCCACCCCGGGAGCCCTTCGTTGCTGTTGAAAGAAGAAAAGGGCGGACCGGCTCCCGCCCTTTCCTTTCGGCGGGCGGAAGCCGAACGACTGCCCTCGAAGGCGACACCCCGCGTGATTCCAAGTCGGGCCGCGCCGCCCGGGAAGCGGGACGGACGCCGAAAGCGCCGAGGTCCAGGCGAGAGGAGGTACGAATGAGAACGCATTCCGGAGGTGCCGGGTTCTTCCGACGGGGTGAAATGGGCGGGAGTCTCCTTGGCGGGGCCGCCGCGGCGGTCGTCCTCCTCCTCCGGTCGCTCCCGGCAGGGGCTGCCGACGCCCCCGTCGTGAGGACGCGGCTGGGGCTCGATGGACAGCGGGTGGTGTATATCTACACCCTCTTCAACCCCGCGGAGACCCCCCTC
The DNA here is from genome assembly GCA_040752915.1 of Acidobacteriota bacterium. NCBI lineage: Bacteria > Pseudomonadati > Acidobacteriota > Acidobacteriota bacterium. Next base: position 2,814 of record JBFMHB010000044.1, on the reverse strand, counting down.
CTCCTAGAAGACTTTCTCCTGGTAACCGATGAGATTTCTTACCCTTACAAGGCGGGGGAGCCAGCAGCGCCGCCCGACATCCCCTGCCACTTCTTGCCCCGCCCCTTTCTCGATTCCGAGGAGGGACGCCGGGCGGTGATCTACGGGCTGAGCCGCCGCCCCCTTCCCTCGGGAGGTGAGATAAGCGGTCTCTCGTACGCGACGAAGGCTCTTCCTGCGGTGGGCTATGTGGTGTTGCACCGTCCGGCGGAGACGGAGAGGGAGGCGCTCCTCGAGAAGGCCCTTCAGCACGGAAAGGTCCCTACGGACGAACCCTTTCGGCGCCTGCGGCAAGGGACCGAGATTCGGATTCCGACCCTGGTGCCCCGGGAGGCGGATGGTAAGGGCTGGGCGCTGTGGGACCGTTTCGAGAAGGACCTCTGGAAGCTTCGTGAGGTCGGCTGGATCTCCGACGTAGAGCCACTGAACCGGCTCGTTGCGGCGCTGAACAAGGCGCGTGAGGCTGCGGAGAAGGGACGCACCGATGCCATGATCGAGCACCTCCAGGCCATGGCCCGAATCCTTTCTGAACAGCCCGGGGAGGGAAGTTCACCTGAGGCCCGCGACTTCATCGTCGTCATGGCCGCGGCGCTAAGCACCACACGCCCCCAGATAGAGTCCCTTCACCTTCGGCTTACGGCGGAAAATATGGACCTTCAGGAAGGCGAGGTCGCCGGCTTCGAAGCTCGTCTAGAGCGGTGGGTGGACGGAAAGGTCTGCAAGGACGTAGAGTTCACCTGGGAGCTTCGGGACAACGCCGACAACTTCTTGCTAGAACGGAAGAAGACCCGAACGGGGCCCGACGGAAGGTCGAAGGCGCAGTTCCAAATCGGACGGGTCTCTTCGGTGGGGCTTTACGTTACGGCGCAGCTTTCCTCCGCCGCCTCCGAAAAGGCCCCCGCCCCATCCCCGCAGACAACCGGTGGGTTTGCTTACCTCCGCCTCCCCGTGCTCCCCGGCCCCACGAGCGTAAGGATGGTTCCCGAACTCGAGGTGGCTCAAATGCCACGGAAACCTGCCGGTGATGGGGAATTTCTCTGGCCATTCGGGGAAGCCTTCGAGGAAGCCCGCCGGATGGTGGGCGCGATGGTCCTGACCTGCGAGAGAAACCTTGACGATAAATTGGAAAGGGAGGCCGGCTGCACCCCTCTGCCTCTTTGCGTGGAGAAGACAGACCAACCTCCCTATTTCTTGGAGGAAGCGACGTCCAAGCCCTTCTTCCGGTTCTCGGAGAAGGAGTACCTTGAAGAGCGCTACCCGGTCCTCCGGAAGGAAGGCTCCTGTGTCGAAGTCCTTCTGGATGCAGAATCGCAACGGACAGCCTGGATTCAGCTAAGCCTCGCTCCCCCCGAAGGTGTCAAGGGCCTTCAGGCATCAGTAGACCTGTCGTGGGAGAGAAACCCCGACCTGATTCATTCCTACGAGCCCTTCAAGGATAAGTCCGTCTACCCCATCGATCCTTTCTTCCTCACGGGGCGGATGTGGCGTCGGATCTATGCGCAACCGGACCTTTCGGCGCCGTGGATGGTCATCTACCCCTACTGGCCCCCGATGGGGGGAAGCGACGTTGTCTACCTTCTGGGAAGGGAAAAGGACTTTCTCCTGATCGGCATCCTGGGGAAAGACGACGAGTACGCCCCCTTGGGCTGGATTCCTGTTCGGGATGAAGACGGCCGGCTGACCGTCTGGGACGCCCCCTTCTGGTGTTAAGGATCGATGCTTCCGGAGGTCGTTCCGCCAGAGAGGAACGGGGCGGGCCGAAGCCCGCCCCTTGTAGTTGAAACTGGAATCCTCGAGAGGAGTCGCGGTCTGGCTCTTTCGTCTCCCGTCTCGGGTCTCCCGTCTCGCGTCTCGCGTTTCGCCTTTCTTAATAGTCCATGCCGCCGCCCATCCCGCCGGGCATGGGCATGTCCTTCTTCTCCTCGGGCAGTTCGAAGATCATGGCCTCGGTGGTGAGGAGGGTTCCGGCCGCGGAGGCGGCGTTCTGCAAGGCCGTGCGGGCGACCTTGGCGGGGTCGAGGATGCCGGCGGCCACGAGGTCCTCGAACTTCTCGGTCTTGGCGTTGAAGCCGTTGGTGCCCTTCAGCTTCTTGATGTGCTCCACGACCACGGAGCCCTCGACGCCGCAGTTGTTGGCGATCTGCTTGGCGGGTTCCTCGAGGGCCCTCTTCACGATCTTGACCCCGGCCTGGAAGTCGTCGGAGCCCTTGAGGCCGTCCAGGGCGGAGAGGGCGCGGATAAAGGCCACGCCGCCGCCGGCCACGACGCCCTCTTCCACGGCCGCCTTGGTGGCGTGGACGGCGTCCTCGACCCGGGCCTTCTTCTCCTTGAGTTCGGATTCGGTGGCCGCGCCGACCTTGATGACGGCGACGCCGCCCACGATCTTGGCGAGGCGCTCCTGCAGCTTCTCGCGGTCGTAGTCCGAGGTGGTCTCCTCGATCTCGCGGCGGATCTGCTTCACGCGCCCCTCGATGTCCTCGGCCTTCCCGGCGCCCTCGACGATGGTGGTGTTGTCCTTGTCCACCACGATCTTCTTGGCCCGGCCGAGGTCCGCCAGGGTGATGTTCTCGAGCTTGATGCCCAGGTCCTCGGTGAAGCACTTTCCGCCCGTCAGGATGGCGATGTCCTCGAGCATGCGCTTGCGGCGGTCGCCGAAGCCGGGGGCCTTCACGGCGCACACGTGCAGGGTGCCGCGCAGGCGGTTCACGACGAGGGTGGCCAGGGCCTCGCCCTCCACGTCCTCGGCGATGATCAGCAAGGGCTTGCCGCTCTTGG
>JBFMHB010000043.1:15730-28626 GCA_040752915.1 Acidobacteriota bacterium | reverse complement strand
GCCGATGGCCAGAACGAGCGCCGCCGCCGCAAGGCAGATGATCCGCACCTTCCGATTCCTCATGCTCTCACCTCCTGTTCCTCCAAGGGTCCTACCGTTTCCCGGTTGCCCAGTCCTCGCGGGCCGCTACGCACCGGAATGACAGGACCGTCCTACAGCCCCAATGCAGTTTCCTGATCCCTAATCTCCGTCCTACGCTGCCTTCAATTGACTTCCCTTGGCTTCGCTTCGCCTTTCATCGCTGCGATTTCGGCATTCGCACCTCCTCGTCAGAGATGGACGGTAAGTCGGAGGAGGGTGGCGGGGAATAGCCCTTGACATGAATGCATGGAGGCCGGTGACGAGCCACGGATGCTCGGTGACGAAAGGAGCGGCCCCTGGGAAACGGGCACCGGCACCTTCATGGAGCGTGAAGAGGCTCCGCCCAGGAGAGCGATGCAAGATCTGTCGCATTGGGATGAGTGGGGGCTTTCGCTTGCTCGTCACTGGACCGGGGGCCATTCGTCACCGGAGGCGTATCCGATCTCCTTCGGCCAACGTAAGAAGGCCGAAATGGGCCTGCCTGTCGGGCCCTATGGAAGAGGAGGCTCTGTTGAAAGGCGAAGCGATGTCCCCCTCAAGAGACATGGAAAAGCCGGGTTCAGGCGAAATCGTCCGCATGATCCCTACGAACAGCGCGCCCGATTTCTCGAGCCAACTTCCTGAACAAGGCGCATCTTCAAGCGGGGGTCTTATCGCGTTCTGCCAGCCATCGCTTCCTGTGAGGCCAACCGGACCTTTCGGCGTCGCGGCCGCCGCCTTGTTCCTTGCGCTGGCCGTCGGATGCTGTATGGGTGGGGTCCGGAGACTCTCTTCCATGGATCCGAATTGTCCGGGGCGCACCCCTCGCATCTTTGCGCCCGGCATCGTCTCCAAAGGGGACATCCACGGCAGGCTCGTCGTGTCTCCCGAAGGGCGGGCCATGTTGTGGACCGTCTTCGACAGTGCGAAACAGTCCACACAGATTCGTTGGTCGAGGAAAGTCGGCAAGAGGTGGAGCGATCCGGAGCCCCCTCCGTTTGTGGCTGGACGCGAATCTGGCTCCCCTGTATTCTCCCCCGACGGGAGAAGGCTCTACTTCAGGGTTCGCACGGATGCTGGATGGGTGACCCAGTTCGTCGAGGTAGGGTCCGGCCAATGGGAACGGCCTCGCGGAGGCAGCCTTCGCTTCAACGACAGTTCGTCCTTCACGCGGTCCGGGAAGGTCTACTATTCGGCGCCAAGGGAGGGGAAGATCTGGGGCACCGGTATCTACTCGGCGCGAATTGTCGGCGAGGCCGACTCGGAACCCGTGCCCTTGGACGAGTCCATCAACGTTCCGAACGCCATTGACTACACGCCCTTTGTGTCGGCCGATGAGTCATTTCTCCTCTTTTCGTCGAACCGTCCGCGCATCGGTGAGGTGGAGGACATGCATATCTATGTCTCGTACCGTTTAGGAGGAGGGGAGTGGTCGAAGCCCCAGCGGTTGTTCGACCTGAATGCCCGTTTCCCTTGCCTCTCCCCGGACGGGCGTTTCCTCTTTCTTTGCGGCGATGATGGAAACATCTACTGGGTCGATGCACGGGTAGTCGAGGACTTCAGGCCCGCCGAGGCGGTTCGGCCGGGAGGGTCATGAGGCGTGTTGGAACGGGTCCAAGGGACTGAACCTTGAACGTGAAGCGATGATTGTCAAGCGGCGGAACGAAACGAACCAGAGCGCCGGGTGAAGGCGGGCGCGAGAATGGGAGGAAACATGGACAGAAAGGACTTCTTGAAGAGCGCGTGCAGTCTTTGCGCGTGCGGGTGCGTCGCGGGGTTGGTCGGCGGAACCAAGGTCCTGGCCTCGGAAGAAAAGCCACCGGTTGACCCGCGCCTGGCGTTCACGCGCTACCAGGTGGCCAAACTGGTCGGATTGATGGCCGTCGAGGCGAATGCGGGAGCTTGCAAACCCATCCTCGAGGGTATGGGCCGGGAGTGCGCCAAACTCTCCTTGGCCAATGCAAACATCAAGGGAGACCCAGAGGGGTACTTCGCGGCCGCCAAGGAGGCATGGGGGACCGAGTTTTCGTGGGACAAGGAGAAGGGTGTGATCACCGTCACCGGGACCGAAAAGGCATGTTCCTGCCCGCTCGTGGACCTTCGTCGGACACCGGCATTCTTCTGCAATTGCACCGTTGGATACCAGAAACAGGCATTCGAAATGATCTTCGGAGGCCCTGTTGAGGTCTCCCTGAAGGCCACGCAATTGAGCGGAGCCAAGCGGTGCGTATTTGAGGTACGGCCCTCGGCGGGTGCGGCGAAGACCTAGCCGCCCGCTCGACGCGGGAGTCTCAAGCCGAGCCACAACTCTGATGATCAACTCCCAGGGGGGAGGCCCGAACCGCCCGTCTCCCTCCGGCGCCTGCTATACTGGAGCCCATTCGCGTTGGACCGCGCCCCTGGGAGGCATGCATGAGGCCCCTGTCCGTCGCCTTCATCGGAACCTACATCCCGCGCCTGTGCGGCATCGCGACCTTCACCCACGACCTGGGGCGATCGGTGGCCGCGGCCACGGGGCGCGTGTTCGGCGAGGACCCCCGTCTGCGGGTGGTGGCCATGCACAACCCGGCCGACTCCTTCGGCTACGGGCCGGAGGTGGACTTCGTGGTGCGCCAGCCTCTGAAGCGCGACTACCTCGAGGCGGCGGAGTTCCTCAACATCTCCCCCTTCGACGTGGTGAGCCTCCAGCACGAATACGGGATCTTCGGCGGGGACGACGGGCGCAACGTCCTGGACCTCCTGGAGGGCCTGCGCAAGCCCGTGGTGACCACCCTCCACACGGTGCTCACGAGCCCGAGCGAGGGCCAGAGGAGGGTCCTGAGCCGGGTCTGCGAGGCCTCCTCGGCCGTGGTCGTCATCGCCGGGAAGGCCGTCCCCGTGCTGGAGGAGGTCTACGGCGTCCCGCGGGAGAAGGTGGTCCACATCTACCATGGCGTCCCCGACGTGCCCTACCTGGACCCGGCCTTCTACAAGGACCAGTTCCAGGTGGAGGGGAAGAAGGTGCTCCTGACCTTCGGGCTCATCGGCCCGGGCAAGGGCATCGAGCACGCCATCGACGCCGTGGCCCGCGTCGTGCCCCGCCACCCCAACCTGGTGTACGTGATCCTCGGCGCCACCCACCCGGACGTGAAGAGGCACCACGGCGAGGCCTACCGTCTTTCGCTTCAGCAGAGGGCCGAGCGCCTCGGCATCCAGGACAACGTGATCTTCTACGACCGGTTCGTCTCCGAGGAACAGCTCACGGAATTCCTCCAGATGGCCGATTTCTACATCACGCCCTACCTCGCCAAGGAGCAGATGTCCTCCGGGACCCTGTCCTTCGCCCTCGGTTGCGGCAAGGCCATCGTCTCCACGCCTTACTGGTACGCGGAGGAACTCCTGGCCGATGGGCGCGGCCTCCTGGCCCCCTTCGGGGACGCGGAGGCCATGGCGGAGCGGCTTTCCTCGCTCCTCGACGACGAGGTTTCCTGCAACCAGATGCGCAAGCGGGCCTACCAGTTTGGCCGCACCATGGTGTGGAAAGAGATCGGCACCCGCTACGTGGAGGTCTTTCAGCGGGCGGCCCGGGCGGGGCTCACGCGCGCGGCGACGGTTCGATCGGTGCCCTCCGGCCTTCCCGAAATGCGCCTGGACCATCTGAGGGCGCTCACGGACGACACGGGCCTCCTCCAGCACGCGGTTTTCGCCACGCCCTGGCGCAAGCACGGGTACACCACGGACGACAACGCCCGGGCCCTCCGGTTCGTGGTCCGGTACCACGCCCTCTTCCAGGACGATTCGGTCCTGCCCATGGCCACAACCTACATGGCGTTTCTCCTCGACGCCCTGGACCCCGAGACGAACCGGTTCCGGAACGAGATGGGGTACGACCGCCGCTGGGTCGACGAGGTGGGTTCCGAAGACTGCCAGGGCCGGGCCGTCGCCGCCCTGGCCGACGCCCTCGTCCTGGCCCCCAACGACGCCATCTCCGGCATCGCCATGGAGCTCTTCGGGAAGGCCCTCCAACCCCTCGCCTCCTTCACCTCCCCCCGGGCCTGGGCCTGGGTCATCCTGGGCTGCGACCGATACCTCAAGCGCTTCGGCGGCGCCCGGGAGGTGCGGGACCTGCGGCAGGAGATGTCCCGACGCCTCATCCGCCTCTTCGAGGAGAACGCCACCGAAGAGTGGCCCTGGTGCGAGCCCAAGCTCACCTACGATAACGCGCGGCTCTGCAAGGCCCTCATCGTGGCGGAGAAGGTGACCAGCCCGGAGGGGGCCCTGAAGACGAGCCTTCATTCGCTCCAGTGGCTCCTCGACGTCCAGACCGACGCCCGCACGGGCGTCCTCTCCCTCATCGGCAACCAGGGATGGTTCGAGAGGGGAAAGAAGAAGGTCCGCTTCGACCAGCAGCCCATCGAGGCGGGCGCCCTCCTCTCCGCCTGCCACGAAGCCCTCAAGGCCACCGGCGACCGGAAATGGTACGAAGCCATGCGGCGTTGCTTCCACTGGTTCCTCGGCGTCAACGACCTCTCGGTGGCCCTCGTCAACTACACCACCCACGGTTGTCATGACGGCCTCCAGCGCACGGGCGTGAGCCAGAACCAGGGGGCCGAGTCCACCCTCTCCTGGCTCGGTGCCCTCTTGAGAATGTACGAGGAGTCGAGGTAGGGCCGGCGGACGAGGTGCCTCGGGCGGAGGATGCCGGATGGAGAGCGATGGAAAGGGTGAGTCCATGAGCGAGGAAGCGCCGAAGAACATGGAGGAGTTTCAGTCCCGGATCGTCCACGACGTCAGGCCGTGGGGCCTGTTCCGCCGCTTCCCCCACCAGGGCGTTTCGAGCATCAAGATCATCGCCGTGAATCCCGGCGGGGTGCTGTCCCTCCAGTACCATCATGGGCGGGACGAGTTCTGGCTCGTCCTCGACGAGGGCCTCGAAATGACCGTGGGAGACCGAATCTGGCGGCCCGCACCGGGCGAGGAAGTCTGGATCCCCAAGGGAACGCGCCACCGGGCCCGCGGCGTGGGGGAAAGGCCGGCCCGCGTGCTCGAGCTCTGGATCGGCGACTCGGAGGAGTCGGACATCGTCCGGGTCGAGGACGTCTACCAGAGGGGTTGAGCCCGGGAGCGGCCCTTCGATTCCCAGGGACCTACTCGGGACAAGGCGGCGTGCGGAGCCGAATCCCCGAAAAGGACCACGCCTTTCAAAGACAATCCGTCTTGTTACCTTCAAAGTAAAGCGGGACGGGCGCCGCGCCGTTGGCGCGGCACGGGAGGCTTAGGCCTGACGCTTCCGCGAAAGCGCGTCCGCGCCCTTCCCCTCCGCCGGCCTCCCCCTCAACAGGAACAGGAAGGGGAGGAGCCCGGCGAAGATGAGGGCGAGCATCCAGAAGACGTCCACGAAGGCCGAAAGGTAGGCCTGCCGCTGGAGTTCTCCGTACAGAAGGCCCTGGGCCGCCTCCCTCGCGGAGGAGGGGTCGAGGCCCGACCAGGAGAAGAGCCCGCGGGCGGTCTCGTCGAGGCGCTGGGTGAATCCCGGATCGAAGGGGGTCAGGTTTTCCACGAGCCGGGTCTGGTGAAACTGGGCCCGCTGTCCGAGGACCGTAGCGGATAGGGCGATGCCCACCGAACCCCCCTCGTTGCGGAGCAGGTTGAAGAGCCCCGTGGCCTGGCCCATGCGCTCCGGCGGGATCCGGGAGTAGGCCGAAACGGCGATGGGCACGAAGAGAAAACCCAGCCCGAAGCCCTGGACCAGCCGCGAGAGGGTCAGGAACCAGAAGTCCACCGCCAGGCTGACGTGAACGAGCATCCACATGGAGACCACGTTGGCCGCCACGCCCACGAACACGAGCAGGCGAGTGTCCACCTTGCCGATGAGGTTGCCCACGAACACCATGGCGAGGAGCGAGGCGAACCCGCCCGGCGAGAGCACATAGCCCGCCCACGTGGCCGTGTAGCCCAGGAGGTGCTGGGAGAACAGGGGAAGCATCACGAAGGAGCCGTAAAGCCCGAAGCCCAGCAGGAACATGAGCACCGTCCCCGATGCGTACTCCCGGTTCTTCAGGATGCGCACGTCCACGAGGGGGTTCTTCGCCGTGAGCGACCGCCACGCGAAGAGGGCGATCCCCAGCGCGGACACGGCGGCCCAGAACTTGATGAAGGGGCTCTCGAACCAGTCGAAGCGCTCCCCCCGGTTGAGGAAGATTTCCAGGCCACCCAGCCCGGCGGCGATGAAGACGAAGGAGGCGTAGTCCACCCGGCCCTCGGGCCGCCGGATGTAGTGCGGGTCTTCGATCAGGAGCGCGCCCAACGCGAAGGCCGCGATCCCCACCGGGACGTTCACGTAGAAAATCCACGGCCAGGACCAGTTGTCCGTGATCCACCCACCCACGGTGGGCCCGATGATGGGGCCGAAGATCACTCCCACTCCGAAGAGGGCCATGGCCTTGCCGTGTTCCTCCCGCGGAAACGACTCCAGAAGGATGGCCTGGCTCATGGGCACCATGGCGCCGCCCGAAAGTCCCTGGAGAACGCGCATGAAAATGAGGAAGCCTAGGGACGGCGCCGCTCCGGATCCCAGCGAGGCCAGCGTGAAGACCACGAGGCACGCCAGGTAGAAGCGCTTTCGCCCGAAGTAGTTCCCCAGGAAGCCCGTGACGGGAAGGATGACGGCGTTGGCCACCAGGTAGGAGGTGATGACCCAGGTGATCTCGTCCGTGCCCGCCGAGTAGGTCCCCGCCATGTGCGGCAGGGCCACGTTCGCCACGGAGGTGTCCACCACCTCCATGAAGGTGCCCAGCATGGCCGTGAAGGCGATCAGGTACCTGTTGTCCGTCGCCATGGACATGGCTTGGCCCCCGGCGTCTCAGCATAGCACCGCGGGAGAAGGAAGAATGTAGGAAGTGAAACGCGAGACGTTAGACGTTAAAAATAGGGACAGCCACCCATTTTTTAGGGATTGCACCGCCGAGGCGCGGTGGCGCGGAAGAAAGACCTTCTCTTACCACAAAGAGCACAGCGCACACAGAGACAGGCTCCCGAACGTGCCTTTTCTCTGTTCTACCTGTGATCTCAGTGCTTGAAAGGCCTCTCGGCCAGCCGCGCTATGGTGTAGAGGATGGCCCCTCGCCAGCAAAGGCCGCTGTGGAGCCGGCATGCCTTCGATGCTAGGCCGCCGCGACGAGGTCCATTCAAATCTCCGCAGGAAATGGCACCCGCATCTTCCCATCCGGCTCCGAGTCCCCTTCCCCTTCACATCGCAACCGGTCCGGATGTTCTTTTTCCTGGATGGAACGGGATACAATTGTCCGGGAACAGGAGATGGGCCATGAAGAGCGGGGCGAAAATCGCGCTGGGGGTTCTGGGCATCCTTCTGGCGGTGTGCGTGCTGTCGGCGGTGGGCTTCTTCCTGAGCGACACGGGGAAGAAGGTGATGGGCTTCTCGGGCAAGGTGATGAAGATCGCGGGGACGGGGAAGGGGCTGGAGCGGCTGGAGAAGGCGCACCCGTTCACGCCTCCCGAGAGCGGCGTGGTGGAAGAAGCGCGGCTGGAGGCGTACCTGCGCGTGTGCGAGGCCGTGAAGCCGGAGGCCGACGCTTACTCGGAATGGCTCAAGGCCCACGAGGGAGTGCAGGGTCAGAAGGGGGATTTCGAGACGGCGCAGCAGGCCGTGGAGGGCGCCCAGAAGGTCCTGGGGGCCTACGTGGCGGCCCTGGAGAGGGAATCCATGGGCCCCGGGGAGTTTCGCTTCATCCAGCGGGCCATGGAGGAGGCGGAGGAGAGCCTTCCGAAGGGCTCGGGTTCGGACCTGGAGCGGGCCCTTCTTCGGGACCTGGAGGAGGCCGCGGGCCTCCCCGGCCTTTCGGAGGCGGACCGAGCGGCGCTGAATGGGAAGGCGGCGCGGTACCGGGCCGCCCTGGGCATGGGGGAGGGGGGACTGACGGGCAACGCGGCCCTCTACGCCAGGTACCGGGACCGCCTGGAGGCCTCCATGCCGTCGGGGGAGGCCGGGGCCATCCTGGGAGGCCATGGCGGCCACCGCCGCTCGGGCCCCGTGATCCGGGTAGACTGAACCGAAAACCCACAGAGTCTTCGGTGTACCGCCTTCCACGTCCAGACCAAGGACCTTGGTGCGCGCCATCGCCCCCCGCTTCTCCTCCACTCATCTCGTCTTGCTTCCCTGCCCTGCGTCGCCTATAAGGGTTCAGGGGGTTCGCCATGAAAGAAGGCATCCTGGCCATCGACCAGGGGACGACGGGGAGCACGGCGCTGGTCTTTTCCCGCCAGGGGGAGATCCTCGGCCGAGCCTACGCGGAAATCACCAACCACTTTCCCGAGCCGGGCTGGGTGGAGCAGGACCCGGAGGAGATCTGGGACACGAGCCGGCGGGTGATGGTGCAGGCCCTCCGCGCATCGGGGGTGGGGACGGAAGGCCTCCGGGCCATCGGCATCACCAACCAGCGCGAGACCACGATCCTGTGGGACCGGAAGACGGGCGAGCCGGTCCACCGCGCCGTGGTCTGGCAGAGCCGGCAGAACGCGCCCCTCTGCGAGCGCCTGCGGGCGGAGGGGCTCGAGCCGGAGATCCGGAAAAGAACGGGGCTCCTTCTGGACGCCTACTTTTCCGGGACGAAGATCGCGTGGATTCTCGATCGCCATCCCGAGGCCGCCGCAAAGGCCCGTGAAGGCGAGGTCCTTTTCGGTACGGTCGATACATGGCTCCTGTGGAAGCTCACGGGCGGTAAGGTCCACGCGACGGACCCCACCAACGCCTCCCGAACGCTCCTGTACGACATCCACGAGCGGAGGTGGAGCGAAGGGCTCTGCGCCGGTCTGGGCGTCCCCCGGGCCATGCTCCCAGAGGTTCGTCCCTCCTCGGGTCCCTTCGGGGAAACGGCGGCCTCCGACGGCTTGCCCGGAGGCGTGCCCGTCTCCGGCGTGGCGGGCGACCAGCAGGCGGCCCTCTACGGACAGCAGTGCTGGGAGCCGGGCCAGGCCAAGAACACCTACGGCACGGGGTGCTTTCTGCTCATGAACACGGGGGAGCGGCACCCCATCAGCGAGGGGGGGCTCCTCACGACCCTGTGCTGCGGGCCCCGGGGCGAACCGGCCTACGCCCTGGAGGGGTCGGTCTTCACGGCGGGCGCCGCCGTGCAGTGGCTGCGGGACGGGCTGGGACTCATCGCGAGCGCGGGCGAGACGGCGGCCCTGGCGGCGTCGGTCCCCGACGCCTCGGGGGTCTACGTGGTGCCCGCCTTCACGGGCCTCGGCGCGCCCTACTGGGACATGGAGGCCCGGGGGGCCATCGTGGGCCTCACGCGGGGCGTGAACCGGGCCCACATCGTGCGGGCCACTCTGGAGAGCATGGCCTACCAGACCCGGGACGTGGTGGAGGTGATGAACGCCGACTCGGGCGTTCGCGTGCGGGAACTTCGGGTGGACGGCGGTGCCTCGGCCAACGATCTGCTCATGCAGTTCCAGGCGGACCTCCTCGGGGTTCCCGTGGAAAGGCCCGACCTGGTGGAGACCACGGCCGCCGGCGCCGCCTACCTCGCGGGGCTCGGCGTGGAATTCTGGACCGGACCCGAGGAACTCCGCCGGGCCCGGCGCGCGGACCGGACCTTCGCTCCCTCCCTGGACGAGCCCTCCAGGGACCGGCTCTACGAGGGATGGAAGAAGGCCGTGCGGCAGGTCCTGGCGCGCTGAGGGCGGGGGAGGAGGGGAGGCACGGACGTGCAGCGGGAAACGGGGACCACGCGGGCGAAGGACGGAGCGGAACTCTTCTGGAGGGCCTGGATCCCCTCCGGCCCCCGCGGCGCCATAGCCGTCGTCCACGGGCTCGGGGAGCACTCGGGTCGCTACGAGGCCACGGCGGAGCGCCTGACCCGGATGGGCCTGGCCGTCTGGGCGGTGGACCTGAGGGGACACGGCCGGAGCCCGGGAATCCGGGTGCACGTGGAGCGCTTCGACGAATATTTGGAGGACACGGACGCGGCCCTCGCCCTCGCCGCCTCGCGCCACCCGGGGCTTCCGCTCTTCCTCCTAGGCCATTCCATGGGGGGGCTCGTGGCCCTCCGCCATCTGCTCCAACGCCCCGGCGCGGTTTCGGCGGCCGTGATCTCGTCGCCGGCCCTCGGCACGCACCCGCGCTTCGAGCCCAACGCCTTCACGAAGGGCGCCGCCAGGGTCCTCTCGAGGGTGGCGCCGCGGCTTCTCATCGCGAGCAACCTGGACGCCTCGCGCCTCTCGCGGGACCATAGCGTGGTGGAGGCCTACCTCGCCGACCCCCTCGTGTCCCGCAAGGTCTCGGCCCGGTGGTACACGGAAATCGTGGCGGCCATGGCCGACGCACGCGCCCGCGCCGCGTCGCTGAGGACGCCCGTCCTGCTCATGCAATCCGGCGACGACGTCCTCGTGGATCCCGAGGCCACCCGCCGGTGGGCCGGGGCCGCCCCCGCGGAGCGCGTGGAGTTCGCGTGGTGGGACGGCTTCTACCACGAGATGTTCAACGAGCCCGAGAAGGACCGCGTCTTCGGCCGCGTCGAAGCCTGGATCTCCCGCCTTCTGCCCGCCGAACCACAAGCTCCACAACGTGGCCCTCCAAGGGATCACCGATCCCGACGGCGATGCGGTGACGGTCACGGTGACGGGGATTACGCAGGACGAGCCCACGAACGGCCTGGGCGACGGGGACGAGGCGCCGGACGGGTACGGAGTGGGGACCGCTCAGGTGAGCCTTCGGGCCGAGCGCTCCGGCTCCGGCAACGGAAGGGTCTATCCCATCGCCTTCACGGCCTCCGACGGCAAGGGCGGCACCTGCGAAGGTGCCGTGACTGTCGGCGTCCCCCACGACCCGAAGGACACCCCCGTGGACGACGGGCAGGCCTTCGACTCCACTCAGTAGCCCCGCCTCTAAAGAAACGCAGATGCAAGACGTCGGGCCCTCGCTGACCGCTCTGCCCTGATACGTTTTCACTCGCGCGGGCGCGGCGGCGGCGAGAAGGCCTCGCGCCCCGCTCGGGACGCGCCGCCTCGGACCCGATTTCGGCCTCCCCACGCGGGAGGCCGGCCCGTCTCAATGTCTCGGCCCGACGTGCCGAAGATCACACTCTCCCCTCTCCTGCCCCCGGTCGTGACGCCCGTCACGGTCCAGGGGTGGACAATCTCCTACCAAGTCGCTACTAATTGGCGCGCGTTCGGTTTTGTGAGGACGACATCGCTGGCCCCCATCTTTTTCAGGAGGACCCTACTCATGGCCATCCCAGTCACCCGAAAGACGTTGCGGTTCTTAGGGATCGCGGCTCTCGCCTTGGCCGCCGCCGCCACGTGGACGGCTCGGGCGGAGGCACCCGAATTTTCCGGCGCCAGGGCGGCGGTCCACGGTCTGGTTCTGCCCTCGTCTCCCCAGGTGGGAGAGGACGGCTCCATCGTCCTGACCGCCGAAGTGCCCGTCGCTCCCGGCGCATCCCGCCGGGTTCTGCTGAAGTTCGACCCCATCTGGAACGTTCTCGAGCGCGCCGATGGGCCGGCCCTCGTTGTGGATGCGGGGGAGCGGGGCACCGCCCGGCTTCCCTCGGGGGACGCTCTGCTTGCGGACCGCGAGTCGGGCGAGATCTTGCGAATCCGTCCCGACGGGAGGTCCGAAAAGGTGGCGGGCGGTTTCGAGCGCCCCGAGTTCCTCGCCTACGACGCGTCGGACGGTTTCCTCTACGTGCTGGATGTCCCGACGCCGGGGGTCCCTCCCTCGGCCGGCGGCCGCAACGCCCTGAAGCGCGTGAATCTCGAGGGCGGGGCCGTAGAGACCTTAGCCGGGGCGAGTTCTCTCCCCCTGGGACTCGCGCTGGCCGGGGAGAAGGCCTTCTGGGTGGACGGGGACAGCGGCGTTCTCTTTTCCGCCGATCTTGGCGAGAGAAAGAAAAAGGACAACAAGGAGAAGTTCGACGCCCTCCTCAGCGGAGCGGATGAAGTGCCGCCGGTCAACACGACCACGACGGGCACGGTCCGATTCAAACTGAAACTCGAAGAGGAGGATGACGTCGTGCCGGCCGGGCCGGAATCGAGCCGGCTGGAGGACAAGGAAAATCGGTTGGAATTCCACCTCAAGGTGCGGCGCATCGTGGGAGCCACGGCGGGCCACATTCACCTGGGCGCGCCAGGGGTCAACGGTCCCGTGGTCGCCGAGCTCTTTTCCTCCTCCAGGCCCTCCCCGAGACCCAGGGAGCTGGAGCGGGAAGGCAAGATCTACGAAGAGGACCTCGTGGGGCCCCTGGCGGGCGATTGGGACGGATTCGTCTCGGCCCTGCGCGCCGGACAGCTCTACGTGAACGTACACACCCAGCTCTTTCCATCCGGTGAGATTCGGGGCCAGATCATCCCCCAGGGCGGCGTATCCAACCGGCCCCCCAACGGCACCATCCTGGCCCCCGCGGGGGACGTCACAATCTCGGAGGGAGAAAGCGTCTCCTTCGCCGGGGCCGTCAGCGACCCCGACGGCGACACGGTGAGCGTCCTGTGGGACTTCGGCGACGGATCCTCCTCCACGGACCTCAACCCCGGGGACCACCTGTACGCCTCCGCCGGCACCTACACCGTGACCTTCACGGCGACGGACGCCGGGGGCCTCTCCGACCCCACTCCCGACTCCCGGATCATTACGGTCGAAGGTTCTCAGAATGCCCCTCCCGAAGGGGTGATCGTGGAGCCCCCTGGCGACGTATCCATCCTGGCCGGGGAATCGGTGACCTTCTCGGGGAGCGCCACGGACCCCGACGGCGACACGGTCACGGTCTTGTGGAACTTCGGGGACGGCTCCACCTCCACGCTGCTCAACCCCGGCGCCCACGTGTACGCCAGCGCGGGCA
>JBFMHB010000043.1:0-15630 GCA_040752915.1 Acidobacteriota bacterium | reverse complement strand
CACGGCCCCCGCCGGAAACGTGACCATCACGGCGGGCCAGTCGGTGACCTTCTCGGGGAGCGCCACGGACCCGGACGGCGACACGGTCACGGTGCTGTGGAACTTCGGGGACGGCTCCACCTCCACGATGCTCAACCCCGGCGCCCACGTGTACGCCAGCGCGGGCACCTACTCGGTGACCTTCACGGCCACGGACGAACACGGGCTGGCCGATCCCACCCCCGACACGCGGACGATCACGGTGAACGCGGCGGCGCCCACCTTCACCTTCATCCAGACGAGCATCTTCACGCCCAAGTGCATCAACTGCCACGCGGGTTCCAGCCCGGAGGCGGGCCTCGACCTCAGCGCAGGCCAGGCCTACGGTGAACTCATCAATGTTCCGGCCGAGTCCCGGTCGGGGATTCGCGTCATCCCCGGGGATCCCAACAACAGTGTCCTCTACACCTTCCTCGCCGCGGGCCACAGGTCCAGCCAGGTGACGGCCGCCGACCGGCAGGCCATCTTCGACTGGATCGCCTCCGGCGCCCCGAACAACTGATCCGGAGCCCGACCCAGGAGGGCTCTGCAGGCCCGCCCCAAACGGGGCGGGCCCTTTGCTTTCGCGCCCGTGAGAGAATGGCCTCGAAGGGAGAGGCCCGTGCAGCCCGAACTGTGCCCAGCCGTCCCGGAAGATGGAGCCGACGTGGCGGAAATCTACGCACCCCTCGTGCGGGATACGGCCGTCTCCTTCGAGGAGGAGCCGCCCTCCCCCCACGAGATGTCGCGCCGGATCTCCAGGATCCTCCCCACCTATCCGTGGATCGTCTGTCGCAGGTCCGGCGAAGTGCTGGGCTACGCGTACGCGGACGCGCACAATGCCCGGGCGGCCTATCGGTGGTCGGCCAACTCGGCGGTCTACGTGCGGCGGGACTGCCGCGGCTGGGGGGTGGGGAGGGCCCTCTACCGATCTCTCCTGAGGATTCTCGCCCTGCAGGGCCTTTGCAACGTATACGCCGGAATCACCTTGCCGAACCCCGCCAGCGTGGCGCTCCATGAGTCCTCGGGCTTTCGGCCCTTCTGCGTCTACCGCAACGTGGGCTTCAAGCTGGGGGCCTGGCACGACGTGGGGTGGTGGCACCTTCTGCTCGGCGAGCGTCCCGACCGTCCAGGGCCGCCCAGGGCTTTCTTGGACATGGCCGGGACGGCGGAAGTGGAGGAGGCCCTCGCCGAGGGCGCGCTCCTCCTCCGGCTGAGATAGGAAATGCCATGGACGTGAGAGACCACAACCGAAGGGCTTGGGACCGCGAGGTGGAACGCGGAAACCGGTGGACCGTGCCCGTCGGAGCGGACGCCATCGCCGCGGCGCGGAGGGGCGAGGTTCAGGTCCTCCTGACGCCCTCCGTTCCCGTCCCGCGGGAATGGCTCCAGCCGCTGCGGGGCCGTCGCATCCTGTGCCTCGCATCGGGAGGAGGCCAGCAGGGGCCGCTCCTTGCCGCCGCGGGCGCCGAGGTCACGGTCTTCGACAACAGCCCCGCCCAGCTCGCGAGGGACCGCGAGGTGGCCGACCGGGAAGGGCTCTCCCTGAAGCTCGTGGAGGGCGACATGCGCGACCTGTCCGCCTTCGGAGACGCCTCCTTCGACCTCGTCTTCCACCCCTGCTCCAACGGCTTCGTGCCCCACATCCTGCCCGTCTGGAGGGAGGCGTACCGGGTCCTCGCGCCGGGAGGCGTCCTTCTGGCGGGGATCGTCAACCCCCTGGTCTACCTCTTCGATCCCGACCTGAAGGAGGGCGATCGCCTGGAGGTGAAGTTCCCCGTTCCGTTCTCGGACCTCGAGCACCTCCCGCGGGAGCTCTTGAGGAGGCGGTTGGAGGCCGGCGAGCCCCTGGAGTTCGGACACACCCTGGAGGACCAGATCGGCGGACAGATGCGCGCGGGTTTCGTTCTGACGGGCTTCTACGAGGATCGGTGGCCCGGCTCGCCCTTCGAGAGGTGGATCCCCTCCACCTTCGCGACGCGGGCCGTGAAGGCCCCGTAAGGCCCGATCGCGCTGGGGTCAGTGCAGGCCGGAGGAGCGGCGGGACGGAGCGTCGTCGCCTTGGCACCGGTCCCGTCCCAGGAACGGGACCAGGATCAGCCCCAGAACAAAGACCGCGCCCAGGAGCGCGAAGACGTCCAGAAACGACAGAGCGTAGGCCTGCCTCTGCACGCCTGCGGACAAGAGCCCCGCGGCGAGGTCCGGGACGGAGGCGGGAGAAAGCCCCGAGGAGGACGACAGCAGGCCGTACGTGCCTTGAATCCCCTCCCTCAGAAGAGGCGACGAGGGGGACACGTGCTCCGCCAGGACGTGGTGGTGGACCTGGCTCCGCTGGGCGAGCAAGGTGGTGGACAGGGCGATGCCCACCGATCCGCCCTCGTTCCGCATGAGGTTGAAGAGTCCCGTGGCCGCCCCCATCCTTTCGGGGGGGATGTGGCGCATGGCCGTGACGCCGATGGGAACGAAGAAGAGCCCCAGCCCGAGACCGTGGACGATCCAAGCCTGGGTGAAGTGGGGGATCCCCGCCTGCAGCGTCGAGCCCGCCAAGAGCCAGCAGGAACCGGCCAATAGGGAGAAGCCGGCCGCCACCAGGAGGCGCGTGTCCACCCGGCCCATGAGCTTCGCCGCCAGGGCCATGGAGACCATGGAGGCGACTCCTCCCGGAGAAAGGATGAGCCCGGCCCACGTGGGCGTGTAGGCCAGCAAGTTCTGGACGAAGAGGGGAAGCAGGACGAAGGCGCCGTACATGCCGAAGCCCGCGAGGAACATGAGGGCCGTGCCTGAGGCGAAGGACCGGTCCCTCAGGATCCTGAGGTCCACGAGGGGGTTCTCGGCGGTGAGGGAGCGCCAGACGAAGAGGGCCAGGAAGAGAACGGCGGCTCCCGCCAGGGCCTGGATGAACGGGCTCTCGAACCAGTCGTTCCGCTCGCCGCGGTTCAAGAGGATTTCCAGGCTCCCGAGCCCCACCGCCACGAAAAGCAGGCTGGCGAAGTCCGTGCGTCCGTCCGGCCTCTCCAGGTACACGGGATCCTCCACGAAGAGGTACGCAAGGAACAGCGCGAGGAGGCCCACGGGGATGTTGATGAAGAAGATCCAGGGCCAGGTCCAGTTGTCGGTGATCCACCCGCCCACGAGGGGGCCGAGGACGGGGGCGAGGACCACGCCGATTCCGAAGACCGCCGTGGCCTTGCCGTGCTCCTCCCGGGGGAAGGTCTCGAGGAGGATGGCCTGGGACATGGGCACCATGGCGCCGCCCGAGAGGCCCTGGAGGACGCGCATGAGGATCAGGAAGCCCAGGGAGGGGGCGGCGCCCGCCAGAAAGGAACTCGCCGTGAAGAGGGCCAGACAGGCCATGTAGACGCGCTTGCGCGAGAAGGCGGTGCCGAGAAAGCCGGACAGGGGCAGGATCACCGCGTTGGCCACGAGGTAGGAGGTGAGGACCCAGGTGATCTCGTCCACGCCGGCGGCATACGTGCCCTGGATGTGCGGAAGGGCCACGTTGGCCACGGAGGTATCCAGGACCTCCATGAAGGTGCCCAGGAGGGTCGTGACGGCGACAAACCACTTGCGGCTTCCGTTGGCGGCGTTCATGGGCGCGTCATTCGTGGACGAATAGGGCCGGATCGCCCGCAAGAAGCGGGCCTACGGCGTTCCATCGGAACGGGTGTCGATCTCGCAGGTGACGGTGAGGCCGAGGCGGAGGCTGTGGCCGGGGTCGGTCCCGGGGTCCAGGACCACCTTGACGGGCACCCGCTGGACCACCTTCACCCAGTTGCCCGTGGCGTTCTCGGGCGGGAGCAGGGAGAAAACCGCGCCCGTGCCCGCCGCGATGCTGTCCACCCGTCCCGTGAACTTCCTCGAGGGGTCCACGTCGGCCCAGACCTCGACCCTCTGTCCCGGGCGGACGTTTCGGAGCTGGGTCTCCTTGTAGTTGGCCTCCACCCAGATTTCCCGAAGGTCCAGGGGCACGATGGAGAACAGGGGCTGGCCCGCGGCCACCACGTGGCCCACCTGGGCCGTCTTGCGGCTCACCACGCCCGAGGCGGGCGCCGCGAGGTCGCAGTAGGACCTCTGGAGGCGGGCCGCTTCGAGGGCCGCCCGGGCGGACCGGATCTTCTCCTCGGAGACCTGCAAGCCCGCGCGGGCCGAC
Source organism: Acidobacteriota bacterium (assembly GCA_040752915.1). NCBI lineage: Bacteria > Pseudomonadati > Acidobacteriota > Acidobacteriota bacterium. Next base: position 11,462 of record JBFMHB010000043.1, on the reverse strand, counting down.
GCCACGGACTTCTGGGCCGCGGAAACCTGGGCCTCGGCCACCTCTTGGGCCGTGGAGGCCTGGTCGAACTTCTGCTTGGGGAGGGATTCCCTCCGGTAGAGGGCCTCCACCCTCTCCTTCTCGATTCGGGCCAGAGCGAGCTGGCTCCGGGCCGAAGACTCCTGGGCGGAGGCCTGGGCGAGGGCCGCGCGGGCGGCCTCGAGCCCCGCCTCCGCTTCGGCCAGTGCGGCTTCGGCCCGGGCCACCGCGGCGTCGAGATCCCGGGGATCCAGGGTGGCCACCACGTCCCCGGCCCTCACGGCCTGATTCTCCTCCACGGGAAGCGTCTGGATCTTCCCGGGCACCTTGGCCGCCACGGCGAAAATCCGGCCCGCGACGTAGGCGTTCTCCGTCCGGACGAAGACCTGATTGTGGCGCCAGCGCGCGTACCCGAGGGCGGCGCCGAGCACGGCGAGGGTCAGCAGGACGCAGAGGGCGATCCCTTTTTTCTGCAGGGCCATGTCACTTCTCCTCGGAAGACGCGGGGACCTGCGCCCCGGCGAAGAAACGCCTCAGGTCCTCGCCCAGCGCAGCCAGAAGCGCCGCCTGGCGGGCGTAGGCGTGATAGTGAGTGCGGGCGGCCTGGAAGCGGCTTTCAGCCAGGAGCGACTCGGCGTCCAGGACGTCGGTGGAGCGAGCCATCCCCTCCCGGTATTGATCCTGCACGATCCGGAGGTTCTCCAGGGAAGCCTCCACGTTCAGCCGGGCCGTGTCCAGTTCCCGCAGGGCGTCGGCGAACTCACGGAAGGCTCGGGCCGCGGCGTTTTCCACCTCGCGCCCCGCTTCCACGCGCTCTCGCCGCGCCTTGTCGACCTGGGCGCGGGCCTGGCGGACTCTCGCCGCCCGGGCACCGCCGTCGTACACGTTCCAGGAAAGGCCCACGAAAAGGCGGTTCACGTGAGGGTAGGCCATGTACCGGTTCTGCTCGTAGCCGTGTCCCGCCTCGGCGAGCAGAACGGGGGCGTAATCCTTTTCTCTCAGGGACAGGGCGGCTTCCAGGGCGGCGATCTTGGCGTCGAGGGCCTTCAGGCCGTCGTTGCCCTGGACGGCTCGGGCACGGATTTCCGCTTCGCCCCACGGCACGAGCGGCGCGGGGCCCAGCGCGCCGGGAAGGGTCTGGGGCGTCGCGGGGTCCAGCCCGAGGGCCCGGTTCAGCTCCTCCACCGCCGTCGCGTAGGCGCTGGCCAGGGAACGCCTCTGGTCCTCGACGGATCGAAGGGCGACCTCCGTGCGGAGGAGGTCGTTGCGGGCCACGACGCCCTGCTCGAAGAGATCCCGGACGGTGCGGAGGTGGTCCTCGAGGGCTTCCCGCCTCTGGTCCGCCACCTCCCCCTGGGCCTTGAAGATGAGGGCTCCCGCGTAGCGGGCCACGACCTCGGCCTGGAGCCTGCGTACGGCCTCGGCCCCGCCGCGGGCGGCGGCGCTCTCGCCGGCCCTCCCCGCGGCCACCGCCTCCCTCCTGCGGCCGCCGTCCCAGAGGACCTGCCGCACCGAGAGGTCGTACTTCCAGTAAACCTGGTCCCCCGCGGGAAAGGTCACTGGCCCGAACCGGAAGGCCGGGTCGTTGTCCAGGTTCACGTGGCCTCCCTCCAGCACCACCTCCGGGAAATAGAGGGCCCGGGCCGTCGCCGTTTCCTCGCGGGCCGCCGCCGAATCGAGGGAGGACGCCTCGGCCGCGAGTGAATTCCGCGCCGCGATTTCCAGTGCCCGGTCGAGGGTGAGGATCTCCTGTCCAGCGGCCGGGAGGGCTCCGATCCAGAAGAGAAGAACCGCGGAACAGACCTTCAGGGAGCGGCGCTCAGGCCGGAAAAAAGGACTTGAAAGGCTCGGTTCACGCACGTCTCGATCTCCTCGGTAGGCTTGCAGCGGTGGCGGTACCAGAGGGCCGCGTGGATCGTGTCCATGCAGTGCTGGGTCATGTACTCGACGGGGAGCGGGCCCAGCCTTCCCTGGGCCTGGATCTTCCTCAGGATCCGCGCCACCCGGGAGCGCTCCTCCCGGTAAATGGAGCGCACCTTGGCGCCCAGCCTGGACTCCATCTCCCAGTCGAATCGCGCCTTCTCCATCAGGAAGACGGGAAGGAACATGGGGCTGTTCTCGAAGACCTCCATGTAGACGCGGGCGAGGGCGCGGAGGGCCTCGATGGGGTCCTTTTCCACCTTGAGAACCGCCTCCACGCGGTGCCTCAGGTTCTCGACCCGGGTAACGACCACCTGCGCGTAGAGATCGTCCTTGGAGGCGAAGTGCTCGTAGAGGCCCTGCATGCCGATCTGGGCCTCCGACGCCACGTCCTGCATGGTGGCCACGTCGAAGGGCTTCCGTCCGAATATCCTCTCGGCGGCCTCCAGGAGAAGGCGCCTCCTCTGTTCCCTTTCGATTTCCTTCCTCTTGGCGGCCATGCTTGCTCCATAATGGAGATTCCGAATATAGAATCCATATTCCGAATTGTCAAGTAGGAACATGCGGGTCCAGAACAAATGGCGTTTTTGCCTTCGAAGCAAGGCGGAACGGGCGCCGCGCCGTCGGCGCGGCTTGCGAGGCCCGGACCGGCCGCTTCCGTGCAAGCACGTCCGCGTCCCGGTCCATGGCCTCCCCGCGCCCTTCGGGCGCTCCGTCCCGCTTCGGCTAGCACGGCCACGCCGTTGCCCCCCACCCCCTTTTCAGGAGGCCGCAAGTCCCGGACCTTGGGCTTCGTCAGGCTTCGGCGCCCGCATCCTCAACGTACACAGGTACGCCTCCGGTGCGGTCGCCTAGCCTTCCTCGCCCAAGGCCCAATCCTGCGGCCTGGCTTTCGCCCTCCGCTTCGCCTGCCCGCTGCAGGCAGGCTCCCGGCGAAAGCCGTAAAAAAACGCCCCAAAATTGTCTTGGACACCAGTGAAGCAGAGAGGGCCCGTGAGGCGGGATGAGGGGATCCCGAGATGCCTGGAACCAGGAAATCCAGAAGGCCTGGGCCTGGAGACGTGGAGGCCATGTGACCAGGAGCCCAAGAGACAAAGAACCCAAGAGACCAAGAACCCGAGAGCCCGAGGCCCGAGAGATCAGGAGACCGAGAAACCGGGAGACCAAGTGCTCAAGAAGCCTCGAGCCCGGGAGAGCGGGATGTGAGGATTCTGGGAGTTCGTCCGGGAGGCCGCCTTTCGGATGTCCAATTCCCAAGTCCAAGATTCGAAATTCCAAATCATGCCCGTCCAGGATCTTTTTGCGCGTCTTATGCTGCCTGCCTTCCGGAGCGAAGCGGAGGAAGGCGCGTCCCGGCGCCGCCGGCGCAACGCCAGAGGAGGGGGGAGGGGCAGTCCAGCGCGAGGCCGGGCCTGGAGCCCGAAGGGCGGCGGAGGGGCTGGGGACGGGGCGCGCGGAGGCGGGCATGGAGGCGCCCGGACCAGGCCCTCCGTGCCGCGCCAAGGGCGCGGCCAGGGCCCGGCCGACGTTCGAAGGAGACACGCTGCTTTGTTTTGAACACGCATGGATTCCAAATTCGAGAATCCAGGTTCGCCGATTTCGCGCACCTTTTCCCGCCCTTCGAGCCTGGATTACCCTGGGCCGGATGCGTGTTGGATGACCGGAGGTAGCGCATGAAGACCGCTGTTCGATCGTTCCCCCTTGCCGCCCTGATGGCCGCCGCCTGGCTGGCGTCCCCCGTCGCGAAGGGAGAGGCCCCGGCCTCCGCCCCGTCCCTCCGGGACCCCCGCGAGATCCGACTGGCCAACGTCCGCCAGCTGACCTTCTCGGGGGAGAACGCCGAGGCCTATTTCTCCTTCGCCGGCGACCGCCTCATCTACCAGTCCAGGGAGGGGAAGGCGGACTGCGATCAGATCTACACCATGGACCTCTCCGGGGGGAGCCGCCGCCTCGTCAGCACCGGCAAGGGCCGGTGCACCTGCGCGTACTTCCTGAAGGGCGACGGCCGGGTGGTCTTTTCATCCACCCATGCCTCCGCGCCCGAATGCCCCGCCCCTCCCGACCTCAGCCGCGGGTACGTCTGGCCGGTCCATCCGGGCTACGACGTGTACGAGGCCGCCGCCGACGGGACGGACCTCAAGCCCCTCATCGCCTCGCCGGGGTACGACGCCGAGGCCACCGTGAGCCCCGACGGCTCCAAGATCGTCTTCACCTCCGACCGCGACGGGGACCTGGAGCTCTACCTCTTGGACCTCTCGACGCGCTCCACCACCCGCCTGACGCACCTGCCCGGTTACGACGGAGGGGCCTTCTTTTCGCCCGATTCTCAGAAGATCGTCTTCCGGGGCTGGCACCCCACGGATCCGAAGGAGCTGGAGGAGTACCGGTCCCTCCTGAGAGACCACCTGGTGCGCCCCTCGCACATGGAGATTTTCACGATCCGTGCGGACGGCTCGGGCCTGAGGCAGGTCACCTCCAACGGCGCGGCCAACTTCTGCCCCTTCTGGCACCCCGACGGGAAGCGCATCCTCTTCGCCTCCAACGTGGGGGACGAAAAGAAGAGGAACTTCGACCTCTACCTCGTGAACGAGGACGGAAGCGGCCTCGAGCAGGTCACCTTTGAGCCCTCCTTCGACGGCTTCCCCATGTTCAGCCCCGACGGGCGCCACCTCGTCTGGGGGGCCAACCGGAACGCCGCGCGTCCTGGGGAGACCAACATTTTCGTGGCGGAGTGGGTGGAGGCGCCCGCGGGAGAGGCGGCCTTCTCCGAGGAGGCCCTTCGCCGGGATGTCTCCTTCCTCGCTTCCCCCGACCTCCGGGGGCGCCTGACCGGAACCCCCGAAGCCCGGGAGGCCGCCGAATACGTGGCCGCCTCCTTCCGCTCGGCGGGGCTCCGTCCGCCCCCGGGGCGGGAGGGCTACCTCGACGCCTTTCCCTTCACCTCCGGTGTCCACTTGGGCGAGGGGAACGCGGCGAGCCTTCTGGGAGGCGGGCGGGTCCGCCCCCTCTCCGTCGGGGAGGAGATCCAGCCCCTCGGCATGTCCGAGGACGGCGACCTGGAGGCCCTGCCGGTGGTCTTCGCCGGGTACGGGATCCGCGCCCAGGACCAGAAATGGAACGACTACGACGGCCTCGACGTGAAGGGCAAGGCCGTCGTCGTGTACCGCTGGGGCCCCGAAGGGGACGATCCGAAGAGCCCCTACGCCCTGTACTACCCCATCCGGCACAAGGCCATGACGGCCCGCGAGATGGGCGCCAAGGCCCTGATCGTCCTGGGGCCCTCGGCCCAGGACGACGACCTCGTCCCCCTCTCCACCACCGCCCGGGGCGGATCGGCGGGCCTCGTGGTGCTCACCGCCCGGCGGGCCCCCTTCGCCTCGGCCTTCGAAGCCGCGGGCCTTTCGCTTCCCGACCCCGGAAATCCGCACGGGACGCCCCTTCGCTTCGAAGTGCCCGGGGTCGCCTTCTCCGCCGCCGTGCGCCTGAAGCGCGAGAAGGCCGAGGGGTTGAACGTACTGGGGTGGCTCCCCGCCACCCGGGCCACCGACGAGACGGTGATCCTCGGGGCCCACTACGACCACCTGGGCCTGGGCGTGGAGGGTTCGCTGGCCGAGAAGAAGGGGGAGGTCCATCCGGGGGCCGACGACAACGCATCAGGCACGGCGGGGCTCATGGCCCTCGCCCGCCGGTTCGCCGCCGAGCCGGTGCGGGGACGGAACCTGCTGTTCGTTTCCTTCGCGGGAGAGGAGCTGGGCACCCTCGGTTCCTCCCAGGTCGTGAAGGCCCCTCCCGTGCCCCTGGAGAAGGCCGTGGCCATGCTGAACTTCGACATGATCGGCCGCCTTCGGGAGAACAGCCTGGTGGTGGGCGGGGCGGGCACCTCCCCCGTCTGGAAGGATCTCCTCGCCCGGGCCAACACGGAGGGCCTGAGCCTCTCCCTCGGGGAGGACGGGTACGGGGCGTCCGACCATTCGGTCTTTTACGCCCAGGGCATCCCGGTTCTCTTCTTCTTCACGGGCGCCCACGAGGACTACCACCGGCCCGGGGACACCGCCGACAAGGTGCTCTACGGCGGGGAGGCGAAGGTCCTCCGCCTGGCCGCCCGGGTCACCGGCGCGCTCCTGGACCTGCCCGAGCGCCCCGCCTACGTCCGGGTGGCGCCGCCGCCCAGCGAGATGGCGGGCCGGGGCTTCCGCGTCTACCTGGGCACCATCCCCGATTACACGGGCGAGGTGAAGGGCGTGCGGCTCATGGGCGTACGCGCGGGAAGCCCCGCCGAACAGGGCGGGCTCCGAAAGGGCGACGTCATCGTCGGCTTCGCCGGAAAGACCATCGAGAACGTCTACGACTACACCTACGCCCTTCAGGACCACAAACCCGGCGAGACCGTCGCCGTCACCGTCCTTCGGGACGGGAATCGCGTGGACCTGACGGTTCTCCTGGGCCGCAGGCCCGGCAAGGACTGAAGAAGGGGCGGGCGCCCCGCATCCTTCTTCCCGAAACACTCCATCGGCCCCCCGTGACGCGCCCCTCCGATCCGCGCCCGAGCGCCCTGTGGGTTGCGGGCGGGGGGAGCCTCGGGTAGGCTGTAACCACGATCCAGGTGGCGGAGAATCGGTGGAGGCGGGGAGATGGCCGGAGCCTGGAAGGGGGTGCTGGCGGCGGCGGCGCTTCTGGCGGCGACGGCGTGCGGCCCCTCCCGGACGCCGGGGCCCGGACCCGGGGCCGAGGACCGCGCCCGGGTGGATGGCCTGAACGCGCGGGCCGTAAAGGCCTTGGCCACGGATCCGAAGGGGGCCCGGGTGTTGGCGGAGGAGGCCCTGGCGGCGTCCCGGGCGGCCCGGTACGCGGAAGGGGAGGCCCTCGCCCGGTACAACCTCGGCGAGGCCCACCGGACACTCGACGCCTACCCCCAGGCCCTCGAGTGCTACGAAGCCGCCCGCGCGCTCTTCGAGGCCCAGGGGAACCTTGGAGAGACGGCGAGGGCGCTGCGGCGCCTGGGTGACGTCCAGTACTTCCTCGCGAGGTACGACAAGGCCATCGGCCTCTACCTGGACGCCCTCCGGCTGGAAGAGGCCCTGGCCCGCGACGGGAAGGGCCCCCACGCCCTCCGAGCGGGGCACCTCCAGGCGACCCTGGGAAACGTCTTCAAGGCCACGGGGGATTTCGTTCAGGCCGAGGAATCCTATCGCCGGGCACTGGCCGTGTACGAGGGGCAGGCCTACGCGCTTGGCGTGGCCGGGGCCCACGGGAACCTCGCGAGCGTCCACCAGGACCGGGGGCGCTTCGCCGAGGCCCTGGAGGAGAACCTGCTAGCCCTTCCCCTCGCGCGCTCCATCGGGGACGACTACCTCCTGAGCATCGTCCTCGCCAACGTCGGATCCGTCTACGTGGATTTGAATCGCTACGACGAGGCCGAGCCGTATCTGGCCGAGTCCCTCGCCGTGTGCGAGCGCACCGGGCGCAAGCGGGGCATCCTCAACGTCCTGATGCTCCAGGGGAGGGTGGAAAGGGAGAGGGGAAGGATCCCGCAGGCCCTCGCCCGATTCGAGACGGCCCGGGCCCTGGCCGAGGACCTGGGGGACCCGAGGAGCCAGGCCGACGTGCAGGCCGCCCTGGCGGAGCTCTACGCCGGATCGGGGGACTACCGCCGGGCTTACGAGGCCCGGGTCCGGCGCGCGGACTTCGAGGGCCGCATCCTCGATGCCTCCAAGTCTCTCCAGATCAACCAGCTCCGGGTGGCCTACGAGACGGAAAAGAAGGAGCAGGAGATCGAAGGGCTGAAGCGGGAGAAGGCTTTCCAGGATCGGATCCGCTGGGCCCTCTTGGGGGGGATCGGACTGGCCCTGGGGTTCTTGATCCTCCTCGTAAACCTCTTGAGACTCCGGGCGCGGCACTCCCGCGAGATCGAGGCCACGAGCCGGGAACTCCAGGAGACCTATTCCCGCGTGGAGCGCCTCTCCCGCCTTGACGATCTGACCCAGCTCCTCAACCGCCGGGCCGCCTGGGAGAGGATCGGGCAGGAGAGGGCGCGCAGCGAACGCAGCGGCCGGGCCTTCGCCCTCGTCCTTGCGGACCTGGACGACTTCAAGCGGGTCAACGACCTGTACGGCCATCCGGCGGGCGACGCCGTCCTCGTGGCCGTGGCGGGCCTCCTCCGGAATTCCCTTCGGGAGCAGGACGCGGTGGCGCGCTGGGGGGGCGAGGAGTTCCTGCTGCTCCTTCCTGAAACGGACCGGGAGGGGGCCTTGCAGGCCGCCGAGAAGGTCCGCCAGGCGGTGGAGCGGACCCCCGTGGCTTTCGGGGACAGGCAGGTCCGGGTCACTCTCACCCTGGGCGTGGGCGTCTTCGACCCGGTCCGGGGCGTCGAGGACGCCTTGCGACGGGCCGACGAGGCCCTCTATGCCGGGAAAGCCGCGGGGAAGAACCGGGTGGGATGAAACGGAAAAGCGGGCGGGCGGCCGGAGGGGAGAGCGACGACCAGAACGCGGGAAGGAGACCGCGAGCGGGCGGCCTCCTTCCGCGCCGATCACCCGTTCTGGCCGTCCCCTCGGAGGGCTGAACCTACCAGGTGTACCGGACGGTGTAGGTGACCTTCGTCTCGCCGTCGGCGGGGACGGTGACGGGGAAGACAACGGTCTGGCTGTCCACCTTCTCGTGCTTGGCGCTCTCCTGTCGGATTTCCCAGTCGCTCCAGCGGTAGAGCACTTCGGCCACGCGGACGGCCACGGGCGCCTTCTTGTGGTTCCTCAGGACGATCTCGAAGGACTCGTCGTAGACGTGGCCCGAGACGACGACCTTGAAGGAGGTCTGCTTGCGCTCGCCCACCACGTCGAAGGCCTCCCCGAGCTTGATGCGCAGGTGCTCGTCCTTGGGCGTGTGGTCGATGGAGTCCTCGCCGATGAACTGGGCCGACCCGTCGGTGTCCTTCTGGAAGACGCGGACGACGCCCTTGGGGAGCGGGATGCCGAGTCCCGAGGCTTCCTTGTTGTCGAACTCCAGAAAGACGGAGACCTTCTTGTTGGAGGGGACGCCCAGGTCCCGGTTTTCCCGGGCGCCGTAGTACCAACCGCCGTAGCCGCCGAGGTTGGCCCCGTCGTAGACGTAGGTCTTCTGGACGGGAACGGCGGGGGCCGAGGCCAGCTCGATCTGCTTGGTCTCGTTGTCGGCCAGGGTGGCCGGCCGCTGGAGGGTGTACAGGTGGTACTCGAAGAGGCTCTTCTCCTCGAACTGCGGCGCCGGGGCCGCCATTTCCATCTTGGCGGCGGCGTAGACCCGGCGGCGGGGCTCGTCCTGCTCGGCCCGGTTCACGTCGCCCGCGAGGAGCTTCAAGGTCGCGTCCTCGAAGGTGAGGCCGCTCTGGTTGTGGATGGTCACCCACCCCGTGAACCCGACGTTCCGCTCGGAGGGGTCCAGGAGGAGGACGTAGTTGGAGTTCCAGGACAGGCCCCCGGTGAGGTAGGAGAGGGCCACGTCCTGCCGCCCCGCCCGCTGTCCTTCCAGGAGCCAGACCAGGGTCGGCTTGACGATGAGGCCGGGAGGGAGGGTGTCGAGGAGGTACCGGGAGGGATAGCCGATGTAGAGGCCCTCGGCCGTCCGGATCACGGGGCGGTTGCCGGCCACGGAAAGGAGGGTCCCCGTGTAGGACTTCTCCAGGTCGCCGGTCTTTTCGAAGAAGGTAACCGTTCGCCCCAGGCTCTTTTCGAGCACCTTCTGGTCGCTGATGAGGTCGTAGGCGTAGTTCTGCTCGAGGATTCGCAGGGGCGGGCCCGAGAGGGTCTCCAGGGCCACGGAGGTGGCGTCGATGCGGGTGGTCACGTCCTCGAAGAGGTACTTGAACACGCCGGGCTGGACGGTCACGGCCCGTTCCTGGCGGACCAGGGCCAGGTCCTGGTTGTAAATGGTGAGCATGGACTTGGGGGCCTCGGTGGCGTGAAACACCGTGGCTGCGGTCAGGGCGAGGATCGAAAGGGCCGCACGCTTCATGGGTCGCTCCTTGGGGGCCGGAGGGCCCCGGATAGGGAGATCTAGACCTACCGTAGCACAAAAAAGTTCCCCTGGGTGAGGGCGATTCCGGGGGTTCGGAGACCTCGGGGCGGCCCCTCCGAATCTCCCACGGATCTTGTCGGATTGGGCCAAATCACCCCGCTTTGGCTCGAGGACGGATCGCCCCCTTTTCTCGGTTGACACCCGAAAGGGCCGCCGACCATAATTGGCCCTCGCTCACCGTGGAACGGCATCAGGAGGCACCGGCGAGACGCGGCAGGCCGCCGCGGAGGGCGGAAATCCAGTCGGTTCAGGCGGTTCCCGGCCTGCATCCAGGCGTGATGGGGGGCACCGCTTCGGTAACCGGGGGCATCGGGCCTCCGGCGGTGGTTGGGACCCAAGTTCAGGAGGTGCTGCATGGGCAAGTTACACGATGTGCTGGCCAGCCAGATTCCGGCGATGCGGAACGACATCAAGGCCTTCGTGAAGGAGCACGGCGCGAAGGTGATCGGCGAACTGACCATCGGCGCGGCCTTCGGCGGCATGCGCGGCCTCAAGGCCATGGTCTGCGACACCTCCGAGGTGCCGCCGGACAAGGGCCTCATCATCCGCGGCATTCCCATCGGCCAGCTGACGGACAAGCTCCCCGAGGAGATTTTCTGGCTCCTCTGCGTGGGCACCCTGCCGAGCGCCGACGAGCTCAAGGACCTTCAGGCGGACCTGAAGGCCCGCGCCAAGAAGCTCCCGGGCTACGTCTTCAACGTCCTCGACGCCATGCCGAAGGACTCCCATCCCATGTGCCAGCTCGACACGGCCATCCTTTCCCTCGAGCGCGAATCCGAGTTCCGCAAGGGGTACGACGCGGGCATGAAGAAGGACCAGTACTGGGAGCCCATGCTGGAAGACTCCCTGAACATCCTGGCCTGGATGCCCGAAATCGCGGCGTACATCTACCGCAAGACCTTCGACAAGGGCCCGCGGATTCCCGCCGACCCGAACCTCGACTGGGGCGGCAACTACGCCCACATGCTGGGCATCCCCGATCCCACGGGCGAGTTCAAGAACCTCATGCGCCTGTACCTGACCCTCCACAGCGACCACGAGGGCGGCAACGTCTCGGCCCACACCTGTCACTGCGTGGGTTCGGCCCTCTCCGACGCCTTCTACGCCGTGTCCGCGGGCCTCAACGGCCTGGCGGGCCCCCTCCACGGCCTCGCCAACCAGGAATGCCTGGGCTGGATCCTCGAGACCATGGAGAAATTCGGCGGCGCCCCCACCGAGGAGCAGCTGGCGAAGTACGCCCAGGACACGCTGAACGCCGGGAAGGTCGTCCCCGGGTACGGCCACGCCGTCCTTCGCATCACCGACCCGCGCTTCGACGCCTTCCACGCCTTCGGCGCGAGGGTGTGCCCCGAGGACAAGACCTACCAGACCGTCGCCCGCGTCTTCAAGGTCGTGCCCGAGGTCCTCAAGCAGGTCCAGAAGATCAAGGATCCCTGGCCGAACGTGGACGCCGCCTCCGGGTGCCTCCTCTACCA
>JBFMHB010000042.1 GCA_040752915.1 Acidobacteriota bacterium | reverse complement strand
CCCAGGCGTACGTGTCGCACGTTTCGCACTGGATGACCGACGGCTACCGGACCTCCTCCATCTCCCCCATGGCGCCCCGCGGGTACACCATGGGGACCTATGGCCGCACCAAGGCCGAAGGGGCCCGGACCGAACTCCGGTTCGGGGACACGGCCGTGGGCCTCGAGGTGGCGAGAAGGCACTGGTACGCCGTCACGCGCTTCGCCATGGCCATGTACATGCCCCAGTACTCTCTTCCTTCGGTGGATGCGAACAACTTGGGCCTGTACGTTTCTCATTCGTTCCGCCTCTCGGATCGCTTCACCCTGGACGCCGGGGGTCGTCTGGACGCCAGCCGCTCCACGGCCGACGCCCGGCTGGCCAACACGGACCTCTATTGGGCCTACAAGGACACCCGATCCAGGACCCGGAAGGATACCTATCCCTCGGGAAACCTTCGCCTCACCGCCTCCCTCCCGGGCGGGGCCGAAATCCGGGCGGGTGTGGGCTCCACATCCCGCTTTCCCGATCCCCAGGAACTCTCCTTCGCCCTCCGCAGGATGGGTGCGGACTGGGTGGGGAACCCCGCCCTCGAGGTGCCCCGAAACACGGGAGTGAACCTCGGCTTCACCGTGCGCCGGTCCGCCTTCTACGCCAGCGCCAACGTGTTCCGAGACCGGGTGCACTCCTTCATCACCGTCCACAACCAGACGCGCCTGAACAGCGTGCCCGGATACATGAACATGGTCGCGCGAAGCTATGCGAACGTGGACGCCCGGTTCTGGGGCGGGGAGTTGAGCCTCTCCGCCGTGGCCGGCAACCGCATTTTTCTCAGTTTCGATGCCGCGTCCGTCCGGGCCACAAAGGACATGAATCCGTCCCTGAGTATCCGCTCCTCCGCCGTGGCCGAGATCCCGCCGCTTTGGGCCCGCGCCGCCGTCCGGTACGATACGGGGCGCTGGTTCGCGGAGGTGGAGGGCGTCTTCGCCGACCGCCAGGACCGCGTGGACGAGGATCTGCGGGAGCGTCCGACGCCTGGGTACGGCATCGCCAACGCGCGGGCCGGCGTCAACTGGAACGGGATCCAGGCGACCCTGATCCTCCGGAACCTCTTCGACCGCGCCTATCGCGACCACCTCTCCTACCAGCGGGACCCTTTCCGTTCGGGCCACCGAGTCTGGGAGCCCGGCCGGACCCTCGTGGTGAACCTGTCCTATCGGTTCTGATTCCCGAGGAGCACCGGCGGCCGGCGCCTTGCTCGCAAACTGTTACTCGCGGTAACGTTTTTCATTTGGTTCAGAACACCCCCCTCCCCCGCCCCCTCGAGCCGGCCTCATTCCGGACGGTCGCGGGGGTGCGGCGATTTGGCACGCGTCTTGAAATTCCTCCCATCAGGAGGACTCCAGATGGATCACAAATGCCCCATCTGCGGGAGCGCTGTGGAGAAATACCCGGGCGCTCCGACCGTAGATCACGACGGGAAGGAGTACCTCTTTTGCAGCGAGGAATGCCGGGGCGTCTTTCTCAGCTTTCCGGAAGCCTATACCGACGAGGCGGCCGCCGAGGTGAACCTGGTGGAGGATTCCGGCTTCTAACGCCGGGACCGGCCCGGACCGGTCAGCGCCCTCATCCCGGCGCCGGTCCGCCTCCCGCGAAGGCCCGCAAAGCCATCCAGGGCTTTCCCGATTTGACCTGATCGAACCACAGCCAGATCCAGAGAACGCGGTCCGAGAGAGGCCGCATCCCCAGGAGAGGGCGCTCCGGCACCGATCCATCCCCGGGCCCCAGCCATGGCTCGCCGGGAAACCGGTCAATGATCCCGGAGGCGGCGGCCGAGGTTCCGATGGCCTGCTCGGCCTCCAGCGCGTCGTCCACCTCCAGGTGACACGAGAGAACCGTTCCATGAAAGACTGGGACTTCCACGGCCGTCCAGCTGAGGGAGGGGGTCCAGCCCAGGAGTTCGCCCACCTGCCGGCCGAAGGGGCTGTCCTCCGTCCCCCCGCCAGCGGGAACGAGGCTGAACGCCAGCCGCAGGCCGAACGCTTCCGTGGACACCGGACGACAGCTGAGAAGATCCGCCGACTGTCGCAGCAATTCCCGGACCCCCGGTTCCCCCCGCACGGAGGACGGCTGGAGCAGAGAGCAATCGAGCCGGCCCACCTGCTCGGGAGCGAAACCGCTCAGGAGGGTGGCCAGAAAGAAGCTCTCGGGTTCGGGAAAGGCCCACTCCCCACCCGGTGCCCGCTCCCCACCGTCTTCTTGGTGGGGGTTCCAGAGCGCTCCGGGCGATCCAGACGGACGCGTGAGATCGAAGAGAGCGGCACCACTGGAGGAGGCCCAGAGCCGGACGAACTCTCTCGATTCCGGGTTCCGGGTGCACAAGAAAACGGCGCCGCACGGGGCGAGGTACTCCTCCTGCAAGGGGAGAAAGACATCGGCCCCCTCGTCTTCCACCGCGATCTCCCAACCGCCCACCTTTTCTCCGAAGGCGACGATCTCCTCCTTCTCCCATCCTCTGGCCGTGAGCCCATCGAGGATCTCGCGCGCCTCCAGGCTGGCCGCGCCGACGATCGCCACGGGGCGTCGGACCGCGGTCACGGCCCCACCTCCCCGTCCTCCTCCTCTTCCATCGGCCCGGGGCCGCCTTCAGCCGCCACGGCTCTCGGGGGACGGATTCTCTCCCACGCCATGACGACCGGCCCGGAGGATGCATATACGACGGCCACGGTGAGGAGGACGAAGGGCGGGTGCCACGCCACCAGTATCAGGAGGAGGGCCTGCAGGAAAATGACCTTCGGGGACCTCCTGGCTCTCAGATCCAACTCCTTGAAGGAGCGGTATTTCACTCGGCTAACCATGAGGAACGAGAGGAGGACGACGTACAGGAGGGCCAGAAGCTTGTAGGCCTCCGGAAGGCCGGCAGGCAGGAAATACAGGGGGAGCACGGCCGCCGCGGCGGCGGCGGGGATGGGCAGCCCGACGAAGTTTTTCTTGTCGGCGATCTCGGCCTGGACGTTGAACCTGGCCAGACGCATGGCCCCCGCGACGGGAAGGAGAAAGGCGAAGAGCCAACCCGTCCGCCCCAGGTCCTTGAAACCCCAGTGGTACAGCACCAGGGCCGGCGCCAGGCCGAAGGAGAGGAAGTCGGAAAGGGAATCGAGTTCTTTGCCGAAGTCGCTCGTGGTTCCCGTCATGCGGGCGATGCGGCCGTCGAGGCTGTCCAGGATCCCCGCGATCACGATCAGGGTGACGGCCCATTCGAAGGCGTGCTTGAAGCCGAGGATGATGGCGTAGTAGCCGCAAAACATGTTGGCCACGGTGAAGAGGGAGGGCAGGATGGCCACCCCTTTCCGGAAGGGGATCTGGCGGGCCGGCGCAACGAATTTCCGGAAGGAACGGGGGCTCAACGGTCCCTCCAGCGGGCCAGGGGGGTCTCCCCCGCCCGAACGCTCTGCCCCTCCCGGCCGAGCAGGTCCACCTCCTCCTCGGGAAGGTAGAGGTCCACGCGGGAACCGAACCGGATCAGGCCGATCCGGTCGCCTCTTTCGAACTCCCGGCCCGGTATGGCCCAGGAGACGATGCGTCGGGCGATGAGCCCGGCGATCTGCACGACCTCCATGGGTCCCCGAGCCGTGTCCCACACCATTCGGACCTGTTCGTTGTCCAGGGAGGCTTTGTCCTTCCAGGCGGCCATGAATCGTCCGGGATGGTGCGTCCGGGAGGCGACCCGTCCCGGCCACGGAGCCCGGTTCACGTGAACGTTGAAGACCGACATGAAGACGCTGAGCCGGACCTTCCCGCCCTCGCGGACGACGGGCAGAAGATGCCCGTCGGCGGGCGAAAGGATCAGGGCCTCCGAAGCCGGACCGGTCCTCTCCGGATCCCGGAAGAAGGCGCATACGGCGGCCGCGGCGGCCAGGAACGCGGCCCCCGCCACCGGCGCGCCGGCCGCCGCGCAGACCGCGCCGCCCACGGCCAGGGGGCCCGCGAAGGGAAAGGCTTCCTCACGGATGTACATGACACCTCCGGACCTTCATCATAGCGCAAAGAACTCGGCTTCGGCACGAGGATCCGTCTCGGGCGCCGAGAAGGTCGCCCCCGGCCGTCCTTGACCGAATGGGCCTAACTGTGCTATTATGAAACGCTTACGAGAGGTCTGCCGTGGACTGGATCCGCCTGTCCGACGTGATGGAACCCGTGGAGTTCGACGTGGAGGTCGTTGCCCTCACGCTCGATCTTGGGTATCACTACGCGGTCCTCGTGGATCCCGTCCGACTACACCTGGGCGTTTCGCCCACGAAGCACGGACACTCCCTGCAGGGCGCCTTTCCGTACCGCGCCTCCCTCCCCTGCTCGCGATGCCTGAAGCCCGTGGTTCTTTCCGGTGAGGCTTCCTTCCTCCTCGAGTACCAGCCGGCCGCCATGGCCCCCGCCGAGGAGGAAGTGGAGGCGGGCCCCGATGCGCCGGAGATCGTGTACTACCAGGAGGACCGGATCACCTTCCAGTCGCTCGTCGCTCAGCAGATGTACCTCGAGGTCCCGGAGAAGGTCCTCTGCGGCGAATCCTGCCGGGGCCTTTGCCCCCGTTGCGGAGCCGACCTGAACCAGGGAGACTGTCCGTGCCCGCCCGACACGGACCCGCGGTGGGACCATCTGACCCGGCTTACATCCCCCCAATAAGAGGATATAGGAGAAGAACATGCCCAACCCGAGACGCCGCCACTCCAAGACCCGCCGCGACAAGCGCCGCACCGGCGACGCCCTCACCCCCACCGCCGTGGCCGAGTGCCCCCAGTGCCACGAGCCCAAGCTCCCCCATGCCGTTTGCAAGGCCTGCGGATTTTACGACGGCAAGCGCGTTCTGAAGGTCGAGGAGGCCTGAGATCGAAATGACGACCCGCATCGCACTGGATGCGATGGGGGGGGACCGCGCCCCTCTCCCCGAGGTCGTGGGGGCCGTGGAGGCCTATCGCCGATTCGGCGTCCAGGTGGTTCTGGTGGGGGATGAAACGCGTCTCCGGCGCGAACTCTCCCGTTGCAAGGCCGACGAACGGGGTCTCCAGGTGGTCCATGCGGAGGAGGTCGTGACCATGGACGACCCCCCGATGACCGCGATCCGAAAGAAGAGGCGCAGTTCCCTCCGCATCGCCGCCGACCTCGTCAAGGCGGGGGAGGCAAAGGGGCTCGTGTCCGCCGGAAACACCGGGGCGGTCATGGCCACCGCCAAGCTCGTCATCGGCGGCATCGACGACGTCGAACGACCCGCCCTCGCCACCTGGATCCCCCACTCGAAGGGGGTCTCCCTCCTCCTCGACGTGGGAGCCAACAGCGAGTGCCGCCCTTCCCACCTCCTGCAGTTCGCCGTCATGGGCAGCATCTACTACTCTCAAATGACCGGAACCGAAAGGCCGAGAGTGGGCCTCCTTTCCATCGGCGAAGAGGACATCAAGGGGAACGACCTGACCAAGGAGGCCTTCAAGCTCCTCCAGTCGTCCGGCGTGAACTTCACGGGGAACGTGGAAGGCCACGGGCTCTTCAGGGGAGAGGCCGACGTCGTGGTCACCGACGGCTTCACCGGAAACGTCGTCCTCAAGACCGGCGAATCCGTTTATGAGTACATCGCCCACACCCTCAAGGACGGGTTTCGAAAGAGCCTGCTGGCCCGAGTCGGGTACGTCCTTTCTTCCGGCGTTTACAAGAGCCTGAAATCGAAGATGGACTACGCCGAATATGGGGGCGCCCTCCTACTGGGCGTCAAGGCCGTGACCATCATCTGCCACGGCCGCTCCCAGCCCCGGGCCATTACGAACGCCCTCAAGCTCGCCCGAGATTTCTGCGAGGCGGGTCTCAATGAGCGGGTGGGCGAGCAGATCCACTCGCGCGTGAAGGACACGGGAAATGGGAAGAACTTGGTCGCGAATTAGCGGAACGGGCCACGCCCTTCCCGAACGCGTTCTCACGAACCTCGATCTCGAGAAAATGGTGGATACCACCGACGAGTGGATCGCCACCCGAACGGGGATTCGGGAGAGGCGGGTCGCCGCGGAATCCGAGTACCTTTCGCTCTTCGCCGCCGAGGCGGGGCGAAGGGCGCTCCAGATGGCGGGGCTCTCCGCCGAGGAACTCGACCTCATCATCGTCGCCACCGTAACGCAAGATCAGCCCATACCCTCCACGGCCTGCTTCGTTCAGGCCGCCTTGGGGGCGCCCAACGCCGCGGCCTTCGACATGGCCGCCGGCTGCTCCGGATTTATTTACGCCCTGGCCGCGGCGGACGGCTTCCTCCGGACGGGCGCGGCCAAACACGCGCTTGTCATCGGCGGGGAGATCCTCTCCAAGTTTCTGGACTGGACCGATCGGGCGACGTGCGTCCTCTTCGGGGACGGCGCGGGCGCCGTGATCCTCTCCGCCGGGCCGGGACCCAGCGGGCTTCTCTCGACGGCGATCCACGCCGATGGGACCATGGCCGACTTCATCACCCTGCCCGGGGGGGGGTCGCGCGTCCCCGTTTCCCACGCCATGATCAACGCCAACCTTCACACCATCAAGATGAAGGGAAACGAGACCTTCAAGATCGCCGTCCGATCCCTGGAGAGCGTCTGCCGGGAAGCGATCGAGCGGGCCAGCCTCTCTCCCGCCGACGTGCGGTGGTTCGTCCCCCATCAGGCCAACACCCGGATCATCCACGCCGTCACCGACCGGTTGGGGTGGCCCCCCGAGACCCTTTACCTCAACATCGACCGGATCGGGAACACCTCCGCCGCTTCCATCCCCATCGCCCTGGATGAGCTCGTCCGTTCGGGGCGGGTGGCTGAAGGAGACGTGCTCCTCTTCGCCGCCTTCGGCGCGGGACTCACGTGGGGTTCCGCCCTCGTGCGCTGGTAACGCCCGCCCCCGAACACTGTGGTCCTTACAGGACGGAGAACCGCCCATGAAGATCGCCGTTGTATTTCCGGGCCAGGCATCCCAGTACGTGGGAATGGGCAAGGCGCTCGCGGACTGCTTTCCCGCGGCCGCCGCGACTCTGGAGGAGGCGGACCAGGCCCTGGGTGAGCCGTTCCGCCGCCTGCTCTGGGAGGGCCCGCAGGAGGCCCTGAACCTCACGGCCAACACCCAGCCCGCCGTTCTGGCCGTTTCCGTGGCGGCCTGGCGGGTCCTCCGCTCGGCCGTCCCGAACCTCGCCCCAGCCTATCTGGCCGGGCACTCCCTCGGGGAGTACAGCGCCCACGTCGCCGCCGGCACCCTTTCCTTCTCGGACGCCCTCGGCGCGGTGCGCCGACGGGGCCTCTACATGCAGGAGGCCGTTCCCGTCGGTGAGGGAGCCATGGCCGCCTTGATGGGCATGGAGTTCGCCGATGTCGTGAAGGCTTGCGCCGAGGCCGCGAAGGACGGTTCGGTGGTTCCCGCGAACGACAATGCCCCCGGGCAGGTGGTCATCGCCGGACGCGCCGATTCCGTTCAGGCCGCGGTGGAGAGGGCCAAATCCCTCGGGTGCCGCAAGGCCGTTCCCCTACCCGTGTCCGCCCCCTTCCACTCGCCCCTCATGGCGAAGGCCCGGGAACGCCTCGAGCCGGTTCTTCGCGCGATCCCCTTCGCGGATCCCTCCTGGCCCGTGGTGGCCAACGTGGACCTCACGCCGGTGCGGACAGGAGAGGAGGCGAGGGATCGCCTTCTGCGCCAGGTGGACGCACCCGTCCGCTGGCGCGAGACGATGGAGTTCATGAGGTCCCAGGGTGTCGACACCGTCGTCGAGGTGGGGCCGGGAACGGTCCTCTCTGGCCTCGCCAAACGGGTGGACCGGAACTGGCGTATGCTCAACGTCGAGGATCCGGCGAGCCTGGACAAGGCGGTCGCCGCCCTCATCTAGACCCTTTCCAGGGAGGATCGGCCATGGCTCGTTTCGAGAACCGGATTGCCCTCGTCACCGGAGGAGCCCAGGGAATCGGTCTGAAGATCGCCGAGGTCCTGGCCGCCGAAGGGGCCTTCGTCTACGCCGCGGACCTGAACCCCGATGCCCTGCAGAAAGCCGTGGAGGGGCTCCAATCGAAGGGGCTGGGGGTGGAAGGCCTTCTCCTCAACGTGGCCGAACGGGCCTCCTGCGAAGCCGCCGTGGAGAGGATCCTCGCGCAGAAGGGACGCCTCGAGCTCCTCGTCAACAACGCCGGGATCACCCGGGACTCCCTGCTCATGCGGATGAAACCCGAGGACTGGGATTCCGTGCTGGCCGTGAACCTGACGGGCGCGTTCCAGCTTACCCAACTCGCCCTGAAACCCATGATGGCCCAACGTTTCGGACGCATCGTGAACATCGCTTCGGTGGTGGGGCTCATGGGCAATCCCGGCCAGGCGAACTATGTGGCCTCCAAGGCGGGGATCGTGGGGCTCACGAAGGTGGTGGCCCGGGAACTGGCCTCCCGGAACGTGACCTGCAACGCCGTGGCCCCCGGGTTCATCGTGACGGCCATGACGGAGAAGCTCTCCGATGCCCAGAAGGAGCAGATGGCCGCCCTCATTCCCATGAGGCGCTTCGGGACCGCCGAGGACGTGGCCCGTGCCGTCTCCTTCCTGCTCAGCGAGGAGGCCGCCTACATCACGGGCCAGACCCTCTCGGTCAACGGCGGGATGTACATGTAGGATTGGGAGGGTCCGCCATGATTGCCTTTCGGTGGCTCGTACCGCTCGCCTTCCTGTCCGTTTCCGTCCTGGGGTCTCCCCCGCCGGACGCGGGCTCCTGCCGTCCGGAGGTCCGGGCCTTCCGGGAAGCGGAGATGGCGCGGGCGGCAAGACGGATCGAGGCCCTCTCCCACCCGGAAAAATACGGAGTTCAGCCCAGCCAGGACCTGGACATCCTCGAAACCCACCTGGACCTCTTCGTGGACCCCGAGAACGAGCACGTCTCCGGGACCGTCACCCTCACTTTCGTGCCCACGGCGACCCTCGCCCGGCTCGATCTGCGCCTGCACCGGGCCCTTTCCCTGGGGGGAACGGCCCTGGATGGGAGCGCCGTCGCCTTCCGGCGGAAGAAGGACAAGGTCTCGGTGGACTTTTCCCCTCCCCTGGCCGCGGGCAAGGCCCACGCCCTGGCCGTTTCCTACTCCGGGAGGCCCCAGGTCACCGGCACGCTCGGAGGGGGCATGTTCTTTTCGCGCCACGATGGAGTCGCTTCCGCCACGACCCTCTCGGAGCCCTTCGACTCATTCGCGTGGTGGCCGTGCGTGGACGACCTCGCGGACAAATCGCTGGCTCGAATCGACCTCACGGTCCCGCCGGGCATGGTGGGCGCGTCCAACGGCAGCCTGGCCGACGTGGAGCCGAATCCCGACGGCACGACCACCTACCGGTGGGTCGAGTCCTATCCCATTTCCAACTACCTCATCTCGGCCAACGTCACCAATTACTCCCAATTCGGGGATCTGTATACGGCCCTGGATGGGATCACCACCATGCCCCTCCAGCACTTCGTCTATCCGGAGGACCTCCACCGGGCCTTGGTGAACTTCTCCGTGATTCCCGAGATGATCACGTTCATGGCTCAGATGTGCGGAGAATACCCCTTTCTAGGGGAAAAGTACGGCATGGTTGCCTTCCCGTGGGGCGGGGGGATGGAACACCAGACCCTCACCAGCGTGGGCGATCGCTTCGTGGGCGGGTCCGGATCCTACGGCGAACTCTATCTGCACGAACTGGCCCACCAGTGGTGGGGCGACGACGTCACCTGCGGAACCTGGAACGACGTCTGGCTCAACGAGGGCTTCGCCACCTACTTCGAGGCCCTCTGGCTCGCGAGGGAGGAGAATATCCCCATGGGCCGCGCCATGGCCTATTTCGATGACGGCCAGTACGATGGCTACCTCCGGGGAAGCCCCTACCTTCGAAACGGGAACACGGCCTTCGCGGACACCGGCGCCATCTACGACAAGGGCGCCTGGGTGCTTCACATGCTCCGCCGCGTCGTGGGGGACGGGGCCTTCTTCGACGCCCTGCGCGCCTACCGTGCGGCCCACGCCTATGGAAACGCGACCACGGAAGACCTCCGGGCTGCCTTCGAGGGCGAGTGGGGAGGGGACCTTTCCTGGTTCTTCGACCAGTGGGTCTATACGGTCAAGCGCCCCATTTACCGGCTTCGCTGGAGCCAGGAGGCGGGGGCGTCCTCCGGATTCAGGGTCGTCGTCACGCTGGAACAGAGACAGCCCCACAAGGTCGCCCGGAGAACCACCCGGCGGGACGTCTATCTGATGCCGCTGGACCTGATCCTTCACTTCGAGGACGGCACCTCGGAAATCCGGACGGTCTGGAACGACCAGAGGGTCCAGTCCTTCGACTTCGACGTGCCCAAGGCCGTCGCCTCCGTGGGTCTCGATGAGGAGAACTACGTTCTGAAGGTCCTCCAGTAGGCACCCGGGCGCGTTGACGAAACCTCGTGATCCCGCTTATTCTTGCCTCTGGGCCGAAGTGGCGGAACTGGCAGACGCAGGGGACTCAAAATCCCCCGGTCTTCGGGCCTTGTGGGTTCGAGTCCCACCTTCGGCACCAACCACGGCCTTCCGGCGGGCGCCTCGAGGCGCCCGCCCGTCCGTTTCGCAGTCGCCCGCGAAGGCAAGACAACCGGCCTGAAGTTCCTCATCATGGATAGCGGGGGGGAAGGGTCTCTCCCGGGCGGCGGGCGCGGTCAGCCGACCCGTTCGAGCATGACGACGGTCACGTTGTCCTCCCCGCCGCGCTCGTTGGCGAGGGCGACCAGGGCCTGGCAGGACGCTTCGAGATCCAGCCCCCGATCGAGGACTTCGCGGATTTCCTCGTCCCTCACCATGCTGTTGAGACCGTCCGAGCAGAGAAGGAGCCGCTCTCCCACCTCAAGGGTGAGATCCAGCAGGTCCGCCTGGGCCTGCTCCCGGGTGCCGAGGGCCTTCGTGATGACGTTGCGGAAGGGATGGTTCACGGCTTCGGCCTCGGTCAGGAACCCCTGTCGGACCTGTTCCCCCACCCACGAATGGTCGTGGGTGAGGAGCCGGAAGGTCTCCCGGGAGTGGAGATAGGCCCGGCTGTCGCCGACGTGGCCCACGACCAGGCGGTCGCCGTTGACGAGGACCGCCACAACGGTGGTGCCCATGCCCCTGGATTCGGGATGCTGGGCCGCGTAGGTCTGGATCTTCTCGTTGGCCAGGGCCACTGCCGTCAGGAGCTTGTTCGCGGCGAAGGAGAGGGTCTCGTCATAGGCGTAGGGCCAGGTGGAATCCTCCGAAAGCGTCCCGTTCTCGAAGAACGCCAGGATTTCCCCCACCGCCAACTGGGCGGCCACCTCTCCGGAGGAATGCCCTCCCATGCCGTCCGCAACCACGTACAGACCACGGTCCGGGCGGATCGCGAAGGCATCCTCGTTGTTCGTGCGCTTCCTCCCCACGTCCGTGGTGCCATACGAGCGAATCTGCATGGTTATTTCTTTCCGAAAAGGGAGAATCCCGCGCCGGGCTTGCCTCCCCGGGCCTTTTCCAGCAGGAGCAGGAGCTTCTCGTCGTCCCGGTTCGTCTCCAGGGCGGTTTCCAGGAGCCTCTGGGCCCGGAGGTTCTGGCCGTTTTCGAGAAGGAACTGGGCATAGGCGGTCACGTACGCGACCGCGAAGGGATCCCTCTCTATGGCGGCCTCCACCTGAACGCTCCCCTGGGCCCTCCACCGCGGGTTCTTGAGCCGGACCATCCCCGCGTTGAAGAGGGCCTCGGCGTTTTCCGCATCGATCCGGAGCGCGTGATCGAAGCACGCCAAGGCTCCGGACGGATCTCCCTGGCGGTACCGGACTTTCCCTGCCTGTACCAGTTCGCGAACCTGCTCGGCGGCGGGTTTCATGACCGCCTTGGTTTCCGACTCGCGGATGCTCTCGTCGTATTTGGCCCTCAAGTGGGGCCGGCAGAGGGTGTTGAAGGCCTCCGTGACCTCTTTGAGGAAGGCCTCGGCCTCCCGCTTCTTTTCCGGCTCCACGAACCGGTCCGGATGCCTCTCCCTCACGACCTCCCGGAACACCCGAACGATCTCGGCCTGGCTGGCCTGGGGCGCGACGCCGAGAACCTCGTAAAATGTTCTCCCCGAGTTCATGGTCTAAGGGTATCCCAGGCCGGGGCGGCTTTCAAGGGTCCGGCCGGTCACTTCTTGAATGAGGGTCCTTTCTGGGCGTGGCGCAGGTCGTACATTTTTTTTGCCTCCCTCCTCAGGACCTCGGTCACGTTTCTGTCCTTGGTCAGGAGCCTGAGGTCCTGGTCCGCCAGCCTCGCAACGTACTTCAGGGTCAGCCCGGGGGGGACCTTCGGATTCGTCATGAAGGCCTTCATGATGGAGTACCGCTTCATCCACTCCATGTTCCTCTCGATCTTCCGGAAGAGGTCCTCGGAGAGGATCCGCATCCTCACGATGGACTCGATCTCGACCTCCGTCAGTTTCGGGGAGTCGAGGACGGCCTCCTGAACCACCTTGTTGCTGTCCCGGATCAACAGCCCCCGGGCCTCCTTGTTCCCTTTGAGGGCCAGCTCGATCTTGGCGGGGACGGACATGACCAGGATCTGCTGATACAAGTTGCGGAACTTCTCCGTCGTGAGGGGCTCGTCCTGGAAGGCGTATTCCGGGATGTCCGCGACGCCAAGGGTTTCTGCCTTGGATTCCAGGATTTCCGGGATCTCGGGGGGGGGAACCTCGGCCTCGGGAGGGCCTTCGACGGGCGCGGGAGCCTGGGCCTCCTTCTTCCGCGCAAAATCGCCCCCCGCCATCCCGACCTTCAGCCCGAACCGGAGTTCCAGGAGCGACGGGATTTCGGGGTGGTCCCGGAAGAACTGTTCGGCCATGTCGAAGATCCGGCGAACCTGGGTGGGGTTCAGACCCGGATTGGCCAGCATGGCGACCACGATGGTCGGGGCCTCCAGGAGGCGAATCTGGTTGTCCAGGACTCGGTCGAGGGCCTCCCCCGTCCCTTGCTGAGCCAGCCATTCGAGCGACTCGGTGGGGACCCCCCTGTTCCGAAGGGCCGCATCGAGAACCTTGGCGTTCCGGCCCAGGACCCGCACCGCGAAGTCCAGGACCGGCGCGCTGAAGGGATGGTCCGGCAGGAGATCGAGCCATTCCGCTTCGGCCACTCCCGCCAGGCTCTCCTTGCACGCCAGACGGACCTCTCCGTCCTCATCCGCCCTCAACTGGACCCACAGTTCGATGAGTTCCTCCCGGGGGATCGGGAGGGCGCCTCGGGCCGCGGCCAGTTTGACGTTGGCCGGGACATCCCCCGCCAGGATGCGCTCGACGACCGGGTGCGTCATGGGGGGTCCTGCGCGATCGGGAGCCGGAGGTCCTTCAGGACCTGGCCCGGACGGCCCTGGAGGGGCACCGCTCGTCCCCGGTACGTGATCTGCAGGCCCGCGGCGTTCCCGATATCGGCCCGGAAGTCGGAACCCTTGAAGACCAACCGCTCTCCCGGAGCCATCTCGCGCCTCAGCAGGCGCCGTCCGTCACCCCTCAGGTCGACCCAGCACGGCTCGGTACAGACCAGGATCAGGTCGCCCTCGATGGGCGGTTCCGGGGCGGGCGCGCGGACTGCCGGCTGCGGCGAGGGAGGCTCGTCGCGGGTATCCGACTCCACCATTGGGACCATCCCGCCCGGGGCCGGTCCGGGCGCGGTCTCGCCGCCCTCGGTCCCTCCCGCCTCCGGCGACGCCGGGGACGCCGAAGGAAGCGCCTCGGACGACGGGGCCTCCTGAGGGGGCTCCGGCGAAGGTTCGGTGGCCGCGGCGGCCGAATCCGCGGTCGGGGCCGTCAGGGGTGCCTCCGAGGGCGCGGGCCCAACCCCTTCGAAAGGCCACCAGCCCATCAACCACGATGCCGCCAGAGCGCCGGCCAAGAGAACCGCGAACCCGCCGGTGGCCGCCGCCCAGGGAGCCCCTTTCCCTCCGCGGCGGGCGCGCCGCGAGACGGGCGGAGGCTCCGGCGCGGGCCGCAGGATCTTCCGATACCGGGCCACGAGGGGATCGGCCGGGATCCCGAGCTTCTCCGCGTAGGCCCGGAGAAACCCCACCGCGAAGACCTCCGGCGGAAGCTCCTCGAACCGTCCTGCCTCGAAGGCCTCGATCACCTGCCGTCGGATTTTCGTGTCCCTTGTGATCTCGTCGAGGCCCACGCCGCGCTCCTTGCGAAGCCGGACGAGCTCCTGTCCGAATGCCTGGCACTCCTCCCGAATCATGGCTCCTTCCCCATTCGAGTCCGAATCATGCGCCGCACGGCGAGTGGCACCTTGGCGTCCGTGAGCAGGTTTCTCAGGTCCACGAGGTTGAGCGCCGTGATGAACGGTAGGACGGCGGAGAGCGGGGCGCTCGGGTTCCTCAGAAGGGCGAGGCGCACCTCCTTCCGGCAGGACCACTTGGGATCCCGAGCCACGGTCTCGAGCACGGGCTGCGGGGTCCGGGGCTGGTTCACGAGGAAGAGAACGTCTTCCTCGACCAATCGGCCGTTCTCCAGAAGTCCCTTCACGACCCGGGGATCCTTCTCTGTCCTGAGGCTCTTGAGGGCCTGACCCGCGGCCAGCCTCGCGAGGGTGACCTTCTCCCCCAGGGCGAGGGAGGGGAGCCGTTGAAGGAGGACGGCCTCGGCCTGGTGGCGAACCTCCGAAGCGATCCGGAAATTCTGAAGCGTGAGGTTCAGGTCCCTCCAGGACAGGAATTTCACGAGGTTCATGGCCTCGCCGGGAGGAGTGGACGGGTGGTTCACGAGCCCGAATTGGACCCTCGACGACCGGGCCCACTGGCTCCGCGCGATCCTCTGGAGCGTTCCCTCAGGGGCATCCCCACGGGTCAGGAGCTTCAGGATGTGTCGCTCGCTGGCCGAGGGATGGTCCAGCACCGCCTCCAGTTCGGGCGGCGGAAGCGAACCGATGCGCCCGAACAGTTCGTCCTCTCCGAGAGTCCGATCGAGCATGGGCGCCTCCAGTCTCCCTGATAGTACTACCGAGACGGCCCAAGACGGGACCGGCGAATCCCTCCTCGGGACCGAATCGGGGCAAGATGGCTCACCAGAGCCGCGCCTCCAGGTCCCGCCGGGGCCCAGGCGGAAGGAGGGACGCCCTGGCGGCCAGCCTCTGGGACCGCGCCGCATCCTGGAGGGTCCATCCGGCGCGGGCCGCCGCCCAGGCCAGCTCGCGGTTGAGGGTCGTCGCGAAGAGGGCAGGGTCATCCGTGTTCAGGGATAGCCGCGCGCCCGACCTCCAGAGGTCCGGGAGGGGATGGCGCCGGCCCCTGGGAACGGCCCCCGTGCGCCGGTTGCTGGTCGGACACACTTCCAGATGGACGCCGGATCGAACGACGGTTTCCAGGGAGGCCGGGTCCTCGGCGGCACCGATCCCGTGCCCGACCCTCGGGGGTTCGAAGACCTCCAGGGCGGACACAACCTCATCCGCCCCACCCACCTCCCCCGCATGGGGCAGGACGGGCAGGCGGGCCGCCCGGCATGCCGCGGCGAGGTCCCTGAACAGGCCGGCCGGGGCGGCCTTCTCGTCCCCCCCCAGGCCGAGGGCGCGGATCCCATCGCGCCGGTGCTCCAGGGCAAGGTCCAGGTCCCGGGCCAGAAGCGAGCGGTCCCACTGGCGAACCGCGTCCAGGACGAAGAGCACCGAGAGGGGCGCTCGACCCGCCTCCTCTAGGAGGCCCTTCAGGCAGGCGTGCGGATCAAGCCCGTGCCGTTCCCACACCGACGGGGACACCCGAATCTCCGCGTGCAGGACGTTCTGGCGCCGAAGCCTCGCCGCCGTCCGCCTGAAGAGCCACACGAGGTCTTCGGGTCCGCGGAGGAGGTCCAGGAGGGCCCCGAAATGGCGGAGAAACTCGGCGAAGGACGCGTGCCGGTAGAGGGGGGCGATTTCACCGGCCGCCTTGGCCCTTGGGCACCGCCGCGCCAGAAAGACCGCCTCCGAAGGCGTGAGGCACCCCTCGAGATGCAGGTGGAGCTCGACCTTCGGAAGCCGTGCGAGGGAGCGGGTCAATAGTGTTCGGCGCTCTGTTTGAAGTCGTAGTGAAGGACCATCTTGTGAACCTTGAGGTCCACGGGGACGTCGAAGGTCGCCTGAATCGTCACGTAGGCCCCTTCCTTCTGGACCACGATCTGCTTCTTGTCCACAGGAAGGTTGAGCTCCTTGGCCTTGGCCAGGAGGTCCTTCTGGATCTCCTCCGGCGTCCTCGTCCAGGACTCGGTGCGGGCATACGTCTCGATGTAGTCCTTGAACTCGTAGGCATTGACCCGGGGCGGAACGACCTTGACGAGCACGTAGATCGCCGCCGCGAGCAGGAGGATCATGATGAACAGTCCGACCTTGCCCTCGCCTCGTTCCGTGTGTGTCATGACCACCTCCTCACCCCGCCCCGAGGGTAATCTCGGGGTTCCGTTCGTGTCAATCCTCCAGATTCGCAAGGAGGGCCTCGGTCTCCCGGACCTTCCGCTCGTAATCCTCCAGGATGGCCCGGTTCTTCGCGACCACCTCAGGGGGGGCTTTTTCCACGAAGGCCGGGTTTCCGAGCTTGGCGGCGAATTTGTCCCGCTCCGCGGCGGCCTTCTTGAGTTCGGCCCTCAACCTCTCCGCCTCCCCCGCCGTGTCCTTCTGGGCGGCGGGGCGTTCCAGATAGAACCGGTACCTCAGAGCCACTCCCGGGAGCCAACCGTCGCCTTCGGGGGGGACATCGCTCACATGCACCGCTCCCAGCCGGGCGAGGGCGGCCACCTCCCCTCGGGCGGACCCATCGAGCCACCGGGCCGCGGAGGCATCGAGGGGCACGGCGTGCAGGGCCAGCGCCTGACCCGGTGGAAGCCCTTGTTCGGTCCGGAGCGTCCGGATCTGCGTGACGAGGTCCCTCAGGGCTTCGACGGCCTCCCCCTCCGAGGACACCCGCCCGCTCGGCCGCAGGTAGTCCGCCGAGACGAGAGGGGACGTTCGTCCTGGCATCTTTTCCCAGAGGGCTTCCGTGAGGAAGGGCATGAAGGGATGGAGGAGGCGGAGGACCCCGTCCAGGACCTGGAACAGGACGTACCGGGTGGCCTCCCGCCGGGCCGGGGGAGCCGAGGGGGACAGGCCCACCTTGGACACTTCCACGTACCAGTCGCAGTAGCGGTGCCAAACGAAGTGGTACAGGGCGTCGGCCGCCTCGTAGAAGCGGAATTCGGAAAGGGAGGCGTCCACCTGGGCCGCGGTTCGGTCCAGTTCCTCCAGGATCCAGCGGTCCCATAGGGACAGGTCCGCACCCGCCGGCTCGGCCGGAACGGCGTCACCGGTCTGCATCAGGACGTATCGGCCCGCGTTCCAGAGCTTGTTGGCGAAGGCCCGGTAGCCCTCCATGCGCTTCGGATCCAGCGCCACGTCGGTGCCCGGAACGCAGAGGATCGCGAGAGTGAAGCGCACGGCATCGGCGCCGTAGGCGTCGATGAGTTCCAGGGGGTCGATGACGTTGCCCAGGGTCTTGCTCATCTTCCTTCCGCGGGCGTCCCGCACGAGCCCGTGGAGGAAGACGTCGCGGAAGGGAGCCCGCCCCGTGAACTTGAGCCCGGCCATGATCATTCGGGCCACCCAGAAGAACAGGATGTCGTAGCCCGTCTCCATGACCGTCGTGGGGTAATACCGCTCCAGATCTCGCGTTCGGTCGGGCCAGCCGAGGGTGGAGAAGGGCCAGAGCTGGCTCGAGAACCAGGTGTCGAGAACATCGGGGTCCTGCCGCACCGCCCCACCGCAGTAGGGGCAGGCCTGGAGGTCTTCCATGGAAACGAGCCGGCGTTCCGGATCGTCCACCCCGGCGGACTTGCCGCAGGATCCGCACGAGAAGGCCGGAATCCGGTGTCCCCACCAGAGCTGTCGGGAGATGCACCAGTCGTGGATCTCGCTCATCCAGTTCAGGTAGACCTTTTTCCAGTGGTCCGGAATGATCCGGATCTCACCGTCCTCCACGGCCTTCCTCGCCGGTCCGGCCAGGGGCTCGATCTTCAGGAACCACTGGGTGGAAACGGCGGGCTCCACGACCGTGTCGCAACGCTGGCAGTGGCCGACGGCGTGGGCGTGGACGTCCACCTTGACCACGAGCCCCTCGGCCTCCAAACGGGCCAGGACGGCCTTTCGGGCCGCATACCGATCCAGCCCGGCGAACGCCTCTCCCGCTTCCCGCGTCATCCTTCCGTCGAGCCCGATCACCGCCACCCGTGCGAGTCCGTGCCGCCGTCCCGCCTCGAAGTCGTTGGGGTCGTGAGAGGGCGTGATCTTCACGGCGCCGGTCCCGAAGGCCCGATCCACCATGGCATCGGCCACGACGGGAATGCGCCGCCCCACCAGGGGAAGGACCACGGAGCGCCCCACGAGGCCCGCGTAGCGGGGGTCCTCCGGGTGGACCGCCACGCCCGTATCTCCCAGCATGGTCTCGGGCCGGGTCGTCGCCACCACGACGCCCTCCCCGCCATCGGAGGCGGGGTAGCGGATGTACCACAGCTTGCCCCGGGTATCGGCGTGTTCCACCTCAAGATCCGAGAGGGCCGTGCCGCACTTCGGGCACCAGTTCACCATGTATTCGCCGCGGTAGATGAGGCCCTCGGCGTAGAGGTCCACGAAGGCCTTCCGGACCGCTCGGGAAAGGTCCGCATCGAGCGTGAACCGCGTCCGGCTCCAGTCGCAGGAAGCCCCCAGGCGCCGAAGCTGGAGCAGGATGGTATCCCCCTTCTCCCTCCGCCACTCCCAGACCTTCTCCACGAAGGCCTCCCGCCCGAGCTCCAGGCGGTTCATGCCCTTTTTCTCGATTTCCTTGCTGACCACCATCTGGGTGGCGATGCCCGCATGGTCGGTCCCCGGGAGCCAGAGGGCGTCAAAGCCCTGCATGCGCTTCCACCGGACGAGGATGTCCTGGAGGGTAACGAACATGGCGTGGCCCGTGTGCAGGGCGCCGGTCACGTTGGGAGGGGGGATGACGATGACGTAGGGCGGTTTGCCGGAATCCGGGTTTGCCTTGAAGCGGCCCTCCCGCTCCCACTGGGCGTAGATCCGCTCCTCGCATTCCTTGGGATCGAACTGCTTCGGAATTTCCATCACGTCCTCGATGCCGTCAGGGCTGCCGCCGCGCCGCTTTTCACAGAAAGAAGGCCCCGCGGGGCCCTCGCCGTATATCCAATTCGGTCCGATCCGGGCGCCCGAAGGCGCGTCCCGCGGCGGCGGCCGTCAAGGCCCTGGGCCGCTCCCTCCCGACTGGGTCCACGGGAAACGAACGCCTATCCCGCCTCCGCCTCCAGTTCCTGGATGCGCCGTCGGATCAGGGACTCGGCCATCTCGGGAATCACCTCCCAGGCGACTTCACGCAGGACCGGGTCCGCCTGAGCCCGGATCTCCCTGGCGGCGATCTCCGGGATCATTTGCGCCAGAGCCTCGCGGACCAGGCCGGGCAGGTTCTCGGCGAGGGCCGCCCGGATCGCCTCCGGCACCGCCGCGTCCACCGCCTCTTTCACCGCTCCAGGCGCCATCGAGCTCACGGCCTGGGCCACGGAACCCGCCACGAGCGGTCCGGCGGCATCCCGCAGGATGGACGGGGCCAGCTCCGCCGCCGCCGTCCGCGCCGCCTCGGGGACGGCCTCCGCCACGAGCCGGCCGGCGGCCTGGGGGACACTGGCCTCGACCTCACGCCGGACTTCCTCGCGGGCGGCAGGCCCCACCGCACGGACCACCTCGCCGGGAAGGACCTCGGCCAGCAGGGCGCGGCCAGCCTCCTGAACGGCTCCCGGGACCAGGCGCGAGATGGCCTCTCCGACAGCTTCCGCCGCCGCGGCGGCCACCAGGGCTCGGACGATGGCGGGAGCCTCCCGCTCCAGCGCCTCGCGCACCAGGCCTGGAACCACGTCTTCCGCCGCCGCGCGAAGCGAATCGGCGAGGTCCGGCCCGGCCGCAGAGGTCTCCTCCGCCTCCCGGATCACCGGGTAGGTGCCCGCGGCGGCCAGCAATTCGGTCCCTTCCGCCTCTTCCGAGAGGGCGGTGGAGGCTTCCATCGGGACCGCGGGCGCCTCCCCGGCGACGGGGGCTCCCTCGGGCTCGAAGGCTTCCTCCGGAGACGGATAGGCGTCCGTGACGGGCTCGGGCGGGATGGCCATGGCGACGGTCGCCGAACTCTCCACCGCGTCGGGGGTCTCGAGTGAGAGGCGCTGCGCCTCTTCCAGGAAGTCCGGATGGTGGTCCAGGAGTTTGTGCGCCTCCGACACCATCTCCTGCTGGTCGGTCAGCGCGTGAACCACCTCGACGGAGGCCACCTCCGGAGCCGTCCCTTCGGGCGCCGCCGGAAGCTGGGACGTCTCCAGTTCGCCGACGAAGGGTTCCTCAAAGGCCGATGCGGCCCGCTCGGGCATGCCCCAGTCCTCCGCGCCGGCCTCCGGCTCGGGAAGCCGGGTCACGGGCTCCTCGATGGTCGTGTCGTCGGGCAGGGCCTCCACCTCGGGCGCCCCGAGATCGGCGCCCGGGAGGACCACTTCTTCGGACCTCGGCGGGGCGGGCGGCGGCAGGACATCCTCGAAGGCCGATTCGGAGAGGGCGTCGGCCTCGGTGATGGGCCCGAGGTCCACTCCATCGAAGGGGCCGGGAGGAGGGGCCTCCGGCGCGGAGGGAGCCGGCGGTGCGCCCGGGGCGCTCTGGCCAGGGGTCTCGTTCTCCAGCGGCTCAAAGAAGCCGGCGGACACCGGCACGGGGCCCGAAGCGTCGGAGGATGTGGCCGTATCTTCGAGGGCCGACGGCGACGGCTCGGCGGGAAGGAGGTACTCGGGCTCCGCGGTCACAAACGGAGAGGGCTCAGCCGGCGCCGGCTGGGGCATGGGGCCCGTGTCATGCGGTGGGGGCGCTTCGAGGGTGAACTCCTGGCGGCTGTGGAACACCTGGGCGGATTCGCCCGCTCCGGTCGACTCGAAGACCATCCTGCGCTGGATCAGCTCCTCCACTTTCTCCACGAGCATCTTGGAATCGAAGGGCTTGGTGATGGTCATGTCGGCGCCGGAGGCTTTCGCCTTTTCCTCGTCGAAAGGCTCGAAGGTCCCCGTCAGAAGGATGACCGGGATCCCCGAGTAGGCGGGGTTGCCCTTGACGAAGGCGGCCACGTCGTACCCGTTCATCTCGGGCATGATGACGTCGCACAGGAGGATGTCGGGGCGGTCCTGCTGGATCTTCTGGACGGCCAGTTTCCCGTTGGACACGCTCGTCACCTGGTAATCGCCGTCCACGAAAGTGAGTTCCACCACCTTCTGGATCGTGACACTGTCGTCCGCGAGCAGGATTTTCTTTGGCATCCCGGTCCCCTTTATCCGATCCTTGGAATTCTACCGAAGGCCGCAGGCACTGTAAAGCGCCTCGACGTCCAGGGGGTCGGCCCCGGCTCCGCCCTCGGCGGGCGAAATCCCTTCCCATCGCCTCGGCTCCCTCCCCGGTAGGGCCAGGGGGCGGCCGTGGAGCCTCATCAGAAGCAGAACCTCCGGAGATTCCTCCGCAGCGCCGAGGGTCTCCGCCGGATTCAGGACGGGGACCGCCTCCCCCCGGCGGGGCAGGAGACCCGCCAGCCAGGACTGGCCGTGGGGGAGCTCCAGAGGCGCCTTCCAGGGGACGATGGCCTCCACCGCGGCCAGCGGCACGGAAAGCCGCCGGGACCCCACCGAGATGAGGAGCGCGCCGTTCACGAGAGGGCCTCCAGGGCCCCGACATCCACGACGAACGCGTGCCCCTCCCCCGAGTGAAGGACCGCCCGGGCCCAGCCCGGCCTCGTCCGGAGGCAGGCTTCGGGGATCGGCAGGTACTCCCAATCCGTGGAGGCCGGTCGGGTCACGTCGTCGGCGAGCCACGCCCTTCCGTCGGCGAGGAGGAGCAGCACGCCCGGGTCGGGTTCGTCGGATCCCCAGCCCAAAACGCGGGCGAGGTGCAGCGCCGAAGGCCGGTGCGGCCCCCAATCCGAGTCCCCCCGGTGAAGAATCCGCACGACCTCGGGAAACGGAATGGCCAGGGTTCCGCGGCCCGCTACAGCCACGAAAATCCACGTGTCCGCCACGCGGTGCCTCCTTGCCGTAACATACGGGCCGGAGCCAAACCCGTCAAGCGATTGCGCCCCCGTTTCCCCCTTTGTCGCAGGCCTGCCTGCGGGAGCCCCCGGTTCGCGTTTCCACCCTCCGGTCCGTCCCTCCACCGCCCCGTCCGCCTTTCCTGGGGGAATTCCCCCATTTTGGGCCCGCTTCGAACCCGCGCGGCGGCCCTGCCTTGGAGGAAAGGCGAGAGGCGCCTATAATGAGCGCCTTCGTGGTTCCCGTCGCTGCGCTCCCAACGGAGAATCGGACGCGGAGGGCACCCGGCACCGGGTAAGGGTCGGCAGCGCGCGGAGAGCGGACAATCAGGGGCGCCCCCCAACTCAATGGAGTTCACGAATGGCCAGACGCAATGTGACGATCGACGGCAATGAAGCCGCCGCCTACGTCGCGCACAAGACCAACGAGGTGTGCGCCATCTATCCCATCACACCCTCCTCCAACATGGGGGAATGGGCCGATCAGTGGTCTTCCGAGGGCAAGAAGAACATCTGGGGGACGGTCCCCACCGTCGTGGAACTCCAGAGCGAGGGCGGGGCCTCCGGGTCCGTCCACGGGGCCCTGCAAACGGGAGCGCTGACCACGACCTTCACCGCCTCCCAAGGCTTGCTCCTCATGATCCCCAACATGTTCAAGATCGCGGGGGAGCTCACCTCCACGGTCTTTCACGTGTCCGCGCGCACGGTGGCCACGCACGCCCTGTCCATCTTCGGGGACCACAGCGACGTCATGGCGGTCCGCGCCACGGGTTGGGGCCTGCTCTCCTCCGCCTCCGTCCAGGAAGTCATGGACCTCGCGCTCATCGCCCAGGCCGCCACCCTCAAGGGGCGAATCCCGGTCCTCCACTTCTTCGACGGATTCCGGACCTCCCACGAGGTCCAGAAGATCGAGCAACTCTCCGACGACGATATGCGGGCCCTCATCAGCGACGATCTGGTTCGGGCCCACCGCGCCCGAGCCCTCACGCCCGACCGCCCCGTCCTGCGGGGCACCGCCCAGAACCCCGACGTGTTTTTCCAGGCCCGTGAGGCGTGCAACCGGTACTACCAGGAGTTTCCCTCGATCGTCCAGGCCTGCATGGACCAGTTCGCCTCCGTGACGGGGCGCTCCTACCACCTCTTCGACTACGAGGGGGCGCCCGACGCCGAGCGCGTCATCGTCCTCATGGGCTCCGCCTCGGAGACGGTGCAGGAGACCGTGGAGTATCTGCGCAGACAGGGAGAAAAGGTGGGCGTCCTGAAGGTCCGCCTCTACCGGCCCTTTGACGGGGCCGCCTTCATCAAGGCCCTGCCCTGGTCCGTGAAGACCCTGGCCGTGCTGGACCGCACCAAGGAGCCGGGCGCCGCGGGCGAGCCGCTGTACCAGGACATCATGACCGTCCTGGCCGAGGCCCAAGCCTCCGGATCCCTCCCCTTCCGCTTCCCCCGCGTGATCTGCGGCCGCTATGGGCTCTCCTCCAAGGAATTCACGCCCGCCATGGTGAAGGCCGTCTTCGACGAGGCCGCCAAGGAGAAGCCGAAGAGCCACTTCACCGTGGGCATCGAAGACGATGTCACGGGCCTCAGCCTGAAGTACGACCCGTCCTTCATCATCGAGGGCGACGACGTCATCCGCTGCCTCTTCTACGGCCTCGGCTCCGACGGAACCGTCGGCGCCAACAAGAACTCCATCAAAATCATCGGGGAAGAGACGGCCAACTACGCCCAGGGCTATTTCGTCTACGATTCCAAGAAATCCGGATCCATCACGGTTTCGCACCTCCGCTTCGGACCCCGTCCCATCCGCTCCATCTACCTCGTAAACTCCGCCAACTTCCTGGCCTGCCACGCCTTCGTCTTCCTCGAGAAGTACGACATGCTCAAGGACCTGGTGCCCGGCGGCGTCTTTCTCCTCAACAGCCCGTACGGACCCGACGAGGTCTGGGACAAGCTCCCCCGCAGCGTCCAGGAGCAGATCATCGCCAAGAAGGCCCGTTTCTACGTCATCGACGGCTACAAGGTGGCCAAGGAGACGGGAATGGGCGGGCGCGTCAACACGATCATGCAGACCTGCTTCTTCGCCATCTCCGGCGTCCTCCCAAAGGACGAGGCCATCGCCGCCATCAAGAAGTCCATCGAGAAGACGTACGGAAAGAAGGGCGAAGACGTGGTTCGCAAGAACTTCGAGGCGGTGGACCAGACCCTGGCCAACCTCTTCGAAGTGGCCATTCCCGAGAAGGCCACCAGCCAGTTCGACCGCCCCGCGGTGGTTTCCGATGCCGCCCCCGAATACGTGAAGACCACACTGGCCAAGATCCTCGCCAACCGGGGGGACGAGGTCCGGGTGTCCGAGATGCCTTGCGACGGAACCTTCCCCACCGCGACCGCCCAGTGGGAGAAGCGAAACATCGCCCTCGAAATCCCCGTGTGGGACGAGAAGATCTGCATCCAGTGCGGAAAATGCGCCCTCGTCTGCCCCCACGCGTCCATCCGGATCAAGGCCTACGACCCGGCGCTTCTCAAGGGGGCCCCGCCCACCTTCAAGTCCATGGACTACAAGGGCCAGGAGTTCAAGGGCATGAAGTACACGGTCCAGGTGGCCCCGGAGGACTGCACGGGGTGCGGGCTCTGCGTGGCGGCCTGCCCCGCCAAGGACAAGAGCAACGCCCGGCACAAGGCCCTCGACATGGCCGACCAGATTCCGCTCCGCCTGCCCGAGCGCGACAACTTCCAGTTCTTCCTCTCCCTTCCCGAGGTGGACCGGGCCGCCGTGAAGATCGACACCGTGAAGGGATCCCAGTTCCTCCAGCCGCTCTTCGAGTTCTCGGGCGCCTGCGCCGGCTGCGGGGAGACCCCCTACGTGAAGCTGTTGACCCAGCTCTTCGGCGACCGCGCCATCATCGCCAACGCCACGGGCTGCTCCTCCATTTACGGCGCCAACCTGCCCACCACGCCCTACGCCGTGAACCGCGACGGGCGCGGTCCGGCCTGGTCCAACTCCCTCTTTGAGGACAACGCGGAGTTCGGCTACGGCTTCCGCCTCACCCTGGACAAGCACAGCGAGTACGCCCGCGAGATCCTCGGGCGGATGCGGCCGGAGCTGGGCGACGCTCTCGTGGACGGCCTCCTCAACGCGCGACAGACCGATGAGGCGGGGATCGCCGACCAGCGGCGCCGGGTGGCCGAGCTCAAGGAAAAGCTGGCCTCCTCGTCCCACCCCGAGGCCCCGAACCTCCTCTCCGTCGCCGACGCCCTCGTCAAGAAGAGCGTCTGGGTCGTGGGAGGCGACGGTTGGGCTTACGACATCGGGTACGGCGGGCTGGACCACGTCCTGGCCTCCGGCCGCAACGTGAACGTCCTCGTCCTCGACACGGAGGTCTACTCCAACACCGGCGGCCAATGCTCCAAGGCCACGCCCATGGCCGCCGTGGCCAAATTCGCCGCGGCCGGAAAACCCCTGCCGAAAAAGGACCTGGGCCTGATCGCCATGTCCTACGGGAACATCTATGTGGCCCGGGTGGCCATGGGGGCCAGCGACGCCCAGACGGTCAAGGCCTTCCTGGAAGCCGAGGCCTACGACGGCCCCTCCCTCATCATCGCGTACAGCCACTGCATCGCCCACGGCTTCGACCTCATGGAGGGCATGGCCCACCAGAAGGAGGCGGTGGAGTGCGGCGCATGGCCGCTCTTCCGCTACAACCCGGACCTGGCCGCCGAAGGCAAGAACCCCCTCAAGCTCGATTCGAAGGCGCCCAAGCTCTCCTTCGCGGACTACGCCCTGAAGGAGACCCGGTTTAGAATGCTCACGAAGAGCCACCCGGAGAGCGCCAAGCGGCTCCTGGAAATCGGCGACGCCGAAATCAAGCAGCGCTGGCGCGTGTACGAGCAGATGGCCTCCATGGCTTTCGCGGCCGGGGCGGTCCCCGCGGCGGAGCCGAAGGAATCCTGAGCGCGGAGGCGGCGCCGCGGGGCGCCGCCCAGCAGAACGAGAAGGGGTACGTCATGGACCTTTCGACCACCTACATTGGATTGAACCTGAAGAACCCGCTCGTGGCCTCCGCGAGCCCCCTCACGTCGGACCTCGACACGCTCAAACACATGGAGGAGAAGGGCCTGGCCGCCGTGGTCCTCGAGTCCCTCTTCGAAGAACAGATCCGGCAGGAGAGCGAGGGGCTGGACCATTTCCTCACGTACGGGTCCGAGAGTTTCGCCGAGGCCACCTCCTATTTCCCTCCGAGCACCGATTTCATCCACGGCCCGGAGGAGTACCTGGAACACATCCGCAAGGCCAAGGCCTCCCTGTCCATCCCCGTCATCGCCAGCCTGAACGGCGTTTCCGTGGGCGGCTGGATGGGGTACGCGAAGAAGATCCAGGAGGCGGGGGCGGACGCCCTGGAGCTGAACGTCTACTACATTCCCACGGACCCGAACCTCCCGGGCGTGGATGTGGAACGCATGTACCTGGAGGACGTGCGAGCCGTCAAATCCGCCGTGACCATCCCTGTGGCCGTCAAGCTGAACCCCTATTTCAGCAACATGGCCCACATGGCCAAGCAGCTCGACGAGGCCGGCGCCGACGCGCTCGTCCTCTTCAACCGTTTTTACCAGCCCGACATCGACCTCGACGAACTCGAGGTCAAGCCCAACCTGGTTCTCTCGACGCCCCAGGAGATGCGGCTGCCCCTCCGGTGGATCGCCATCCTCCACGGCCGGATCCGGGCGGATCTGGCGGCCACGAGCGGCATCCACCGGACCGAGGACGTGGTCAAGATGCTCATGGCGGGCGCCAACGTGACCATGATGGCCTCGGCCCTCCTGCTCCACGGAGTGGACCGGGCGGCGGAAGTCCTGAAGGGCCTCCGGGGTTGGATGGAGGAAAAGGAGTACGTCTCCGTCCGTCAGATGATCGGCAGCCTGAGCCAGAAGTGCTGCCCCGAGCCCACGGCCTTCGAACGCGCCAACTACATGAAGACGCTTCAGAGCTACCGGTAGGTCCATGCCCTCCCGCCGTCCCGATGGCCGGGCCGGCGGGCGGCGGTGGAACCCGGGGGGACATTCTCGACCAACAAGGGAGAGTACGGCGCGCATCCCCCGGGGCGTCCGGCTCTAGCGAACACCAGACGATGCAAGGGGTCTAGGGCATGAGCGATCCGATGTCATTCAGGCTGGGCGAAGCGGAAAAGAAGGACCTCCTGGAGCGATTCCTCCGGTACGTTCGGATCGACACCCGGTCCAGCGAGACCAGCGAAACCTACCCCTCCACGCCCGGCCAGTGGGACCTTCTCCGCCTCCTCCAGAGGGAACTGCTGGACCTGGGGCTCCAGGACGTGGAACTGGACGCCAACGGGTACCTGTTCGGGACCTTCCCAGGGAACCTGCCCGAAGGCCGGACGGCCCCCGTGGTCGGTTTCCTGGCCCACGTGGACACCTACCCCGCCACCCCGGGCGACGGGGTGGTTCCCCAGATTCTCCCCGACTACGACGGGGGGGACATCGTCCTGAAGGGCGACCCGTCCCGGACCATCCTGGCCTCCAAGAACCCTCTCCTGCAGCGGTGCGTGGGCGACACGATCATCACCTCCGACGGGACCACGCTCCTCGGCGCGGACGACAAGGCCGGTATCGCGGAGATTCTGACGGGCATCGACTGCCTCAGGCGCCACCCGGAGATCCTCCATGGGCCGATCCGCGTGGGGTTCACCCCCGACGAGGAAACCGGAAACGGGACCAAGTACTTCGACGTGAAGCGCTTCGGCGCGGAGGCGGCTTACACCTTCGACGGCTCGATCCTGGGCGAGGTGGAGGTGGAGACCTTTTGCGCCGACTCCGCCACGGTCACGGTCACGGGCATCGACGTCCATCCCGGCATGGCCAAGAACCGGATGGTCAACGCCCTGAGAGCCGCCTCCTGGCTCATCGACCGCCTGCCCCCGGACCACCTGCCCGAGACCACGGAATTGAGGGAATCGTATCTGCACCCCTACGTGATCGGAGGGGAGGTGGGCCGGCTCGAGATCAAGTTGCTCGTCCGGGGCTTCGAAGTTCGAGACCTGGAGGAGCGGGAGGAGGATCTTCGGCGGCTGGCCCGCGAGACGGAAGAGGCCTTTCCCGGATGCCGGGTGGAGGTGAACGTCCAGGAATCCTACCGGAACATGAAGGTGGTCCTGGACCGGTTCCCCGAGGTCGTCGGGCTGGCCGAGGAGGCCGTCCGGCGGGCCGGACTCCAGCCGAAACTGGGCTTTATCCGGGGCGGAACGGACGGCGCCCGGCTCTGTTTCATGGGCCTGCCGACGCCCAACATCTTCGCGGGTGGAGTCAACTTCCACGGCTACCAGGAGTGGGTGAGCCTGGAGTGGATGGCCAAGGCCACAGAGACCTTCGTACACCTGGCCCGCCTCTGGGGGGAGAAGGAACCGAAATAGGCCCGACGGGCGGGGGGCCGGAGTCGGCGAGGGACGTCGCCCGCGCGTCTCCCTGCACCTTAACCGCCTGATCCTGCTCTCTATTTTCCGGTTTCGCTTGTCTGCGGCTCCCCCCTCAAGGGGGTCTTGCGCCGGGAGAAAACTGACCCTACACTGGCCCGGCCTCCCAGGAGGGGGCTCCATGATCGCTCGGGGCAGGATCACTCTTTCGGGCCGAGCCATCTCCTACGTCGTGCGCCGCAACCGCC
>JBFMHB010000041.1 GCA_040752915.1 Acidobacteriota bacterium | reverse complement strand
ACATGCGCCTCTGGTGGATGGGGAGGGCGTAGTAGGCCTCGTCCGCCGCCTGCTCCGAGGCGAAGCTCCCGTCCGGCAGGAGAAGTCGGGTCTGCAGGTAGCGCAGGAGGCTCCGGGCCAGGGTTCCGGAGGTCTCCCCCTGACCGG
This sequence comes from Acidobacteriota bacterium, assembly GCA_040752915.1. Lineage (NCBI taxonomy): Bacteria > Pseudomonadati > Acidobacteriota > Acidobacteriota bacterium. The sequence continues at coordinate 28,815 of JBFMHB010000041.1, read as the reverse complement.
GCCGCCTCAGGCGGAGGGCCACCATGAGCCATACTGAATTGGCGGCGAGGGTCTTGCGCGAGCCGAAGCCGGATTCAAAGAACCCCCCCTCCTCGGCGTCGTAGCGGGGGGATTCCGCGAGCCTCCTGAGGGCCGACCTCAACTTGGCCAGCAAATCCGGGCGCGAAAGGCCGATGGCGTACTTGGTCAGGAAGCGGAGTACGACGGGAGAGGGGCCGGGACCGCCCTCTCCGGTGAGAAAATCGTCCAGCCCGGCCTCCAGTCCCTGGCGGATCTCCTCCACTTTTTCCAGCCCGTGTTCGAGGTCCAAGGGCCCCTCCTTCGAATCATGCCGAGCCCGGCCGAAGCCGCACGCGGGTTCTCTGAGCAAGGGCAGTGCCACCGAGTTCGGCCCGAAGAGGGTCCATTCGTAACAATCGAGAAACAAGAATGAAACGACGCGCTTCGACGTTACATCCTCCGGCACCCAGTCGGGCCTGGCCCATAGCGGGCCATCCCCCGGAGTCGGGAAGGCTCTTTGGTTGGTGGGATCCTCCCGACCCCGGCGCGCTTGTCTTGGTTCGGGCCCGAAGGTATGCTGTATGCTTTGAAGGCGAGGTCCTCTCATGCGACGCGGGATCGTTCAAATGATCGGACTGGTGGCGGCGGGCACCCTCGCGGGACTCCTCTTCAACGCCCTCTCTCCCATGGGGCTCCCCCTGCGGGGCGGGAAGGAGGTCCGGCTGGAGCAGAAGGGGCTGAGAATGGTGAGCCTGGAAGAGGTGCGGTTTTACCTCGACCAGGGCGACACCGTCCTCCTCGACGCGCGCTCTCCGGAGGAGTACGAACTCGGCCACATCCCCGGAGCCCTCAACCTTCCGGCCGACAACTTCGAGCCGGTGTACCCCAGGGTGGCCCCGAGGCTGAAGAACGCCGCGCTGATCATCGTCTACTGCAGCGGAGGCTCCTGCGGAACCTCCGAGGAGGTCGCCGAGAAACTCATCGAGCGCGGCTTCAAGGACGACTCCCTGGCCGTTTTCGCGGACGGCCTCCCCGGCTGGATGCGCGCCAAGCTGCCGGTGCGCAACGGCACCCAGGAGTGACATGAAGGAAAGAGCGGCGGCGTGGCTGGACAGGCTGGGGCGCTGGACCCTGGCGGGCATCTTCCTGTACGCGGCCATTCCCAAAATCCTGGACCCCCTTGGATTCGCCGAGGACATCGGCCACTACGCCCTCGTGCCCGACGCCGTGGTCAACACCCTGGCCGTGGTGCTACCGTGGATCGAGGCCGTGGCGGCCCTCGCGCTTCTCACGGGCTTTGCGGCCGAGGGAGCGCTTCTCACGGTGAACCTCCTCCTGCTCGTGTTTCTCGGGGCCCTTGGCCAGGCGTGGATTCGGGGCCTCGACATCGATTGCGGGTGCTTCGGACACGCGCAGGACGGGGCTCCGGTCCTGCTGGCGCTGCTCAGGGACCTCGGCTTCCTGGCCCTGGGATTCACCGCCCTCGCCGTCCGCGCTCGACGCGTGCGCCTCCAGTCCGCCCGCTGACGGCGGGCCGCCCACTCCCACCGGCCCGGCGAAAACAAAACCTTCCCCATCTGCGTATTCCGCCGTGGAGTCTTCGCCCGGAGGCTCGCACAGGAGGAGGTCAGGCCCATGGGCAAGTTGGTCAAGGTTCTTGTCGTATTGATCGCCATAGGCATCGTGGCGGCCGCCCTGTACGGCTGGGTCCGCTCCCGCAACGGGAAGGGCGCCGGCATCACTCTGGTGGACGTGGAGTCGGGCTCCATCACGGAAAAGGCCCTGGCGGTAGGCCAGATCGAGCCCCGGCTGAAGTTCCAGGTGAAGTCGAAGGTCTCCGGGATCGTGCGCACCTGCTACGTGGAGGTCGGAGATACGGTGAAGCGGGGCGACCCCCTCTTCGAAATCGCCCCCGATCCGACGCCCCAGGAGCTCATCGACGTCGGGCGCGACGCCGAATCCGCCGAGGCATCGTACGAACGAGCCAGGGCGGACCTGGCGCGCTACCAGCAGCTCTTCGATCAGGGCGTCGTCTCCCGGGGAGACCTGGATGCCCAGAAGGAGAGATACGAGCTTGCGCAGGTCGCGCTCACGAGGGCCCGCGAGAACCGGGAACTCACGACGCGGGGGCGCGTCTCGGGTGGAGGCGCCGCCATGGAGACCATCATCCGGGCGCCCGCCGAGGGAACGCTCCTCTCCCGCGCCGTGAACCCGGGCGATCCGGTGGTCCCCCTCACCTCCTATCAGGCGGGGACGGAGCTCGCGGCCATCGCCGAGATGTCGGACCTGATCTTCAAGGGCACCGTGGACGAGATCGACGTAGGCAAAATGAAGATAGGCCTCCCCGTTCGCATCAAGGTGGGCGCGCTGCCCACGGACGTGGTGACAGGCCGGGTCTCCCGCATCGCCCCCCAGGCCCAGAAGAAAGAGGGAGCCACCCTCTTCGACGTGGAAATCGAACTCGATCCCGGCACGAACGTGGTGCTCCGGGCGGGGTACTCGGCGAACGCCGACGTGATCATCCGGGAGAAGAAGGACGTGCTGGTCATCCCCGAGAGGCTCGTCACCTTCGAAGAAGGGGGAAAGAAAACCACCGTGGAAGTCCCCGCCGAAAAGGCCGGCGAGGAGCCCCGCAAGGTGGAGGTCGTCCTCGGCCTCTCGGACGGGCTCAACGTTGAGGTCGTCTCGGGGCTGAAGAAGGGCGACAAGGTCGTCCAGCGTCCGCCCAAGGAAATTCAGTAGCCCGTCGCGGGGGAGGACCCATGCTCCTCTTCACCAACGCTCTGAGTCAGCTCTGGAGGGACCTGAGGACCCAGAAGCTCCGCACGACCCTGACCACCTTCGGAATCGTGTGGGGCACCGTGGCCGTCAGCCTCCTCCTCGCCTTCGGCCAGGGCCTCCACAAGCAGCTCATCAAGAGCGCGGCGGGCCTAGGGGACCGGATCGTCATCGCCTGGCCGTCGAGGACATCCCTCCCCTTCGAGGGTCTCGGAAAGGGCCGGCGGATCAACGTGAGCGACGAGGACCTGGAGGCCGTCCGAAGGGAGTCCACGCGGCTGGAGGCGATTTCGGCGGAGTACGCCGACGCCTTCAAGATCCACCAGGGAGAAAAGACCATGATGGTGGACGTTTCGGGCGTCTACCCCGAGTTCGGGACCATGCGGAACCTCATTCCCCGGCCGGGGGGGCGGTTCCTGAACCCGCGGGACATGGAGGAGCGCCGGAGGGTGGCCTTCGTGGGGGACGAGTTCGCCAAGGATTTCTTCGGCGAACCCGATCCGGTGGGCAGGATCTTCATGCTGGGGGACTCCCCTTTCACGGTCGTGGGCGTCCTCCAGGCCAAAGAGCAGGACTCCTCCTACAGCGGGCGGGACAAGGACAAGATGTTCATACCCTCCACGACTTTCCGGGCCGTCACGGGCGCGAAGTACGTGGACAACCTCATTTTCAAGGCCCACGCGCCTTCCCAAAACGAGGCCCTTTCCGACGAGGTGCGAACCCTCCTGGCCAAGCGCCTGCGGTTCTCCCCGGAGGACAAGGAGGCCCTCGCCATCTGGGACACCTCCGACATGTTCGAGTTCATGGACGCCTTCATGCTGGGCTTCCAGCTCTTTCTGGGCATCGTCGGCTCCCTGACCCTCGTGGTCGGAGGCATCGGAGTGTCCAACATCATGAACGTCGTCGTGGAGGAGAGGACGCGTGAGATCGGCATCAAGATGGCCCTCGGAGCCCGCAGCGGCTTCATCCTGCGCCAGTTCCTCCTGGAGACCCTGGTCATCACGGGCCTCGGCGGAGCGCTGGGCCTGCTGCTCTCGGCGGGGATCTGCTCCCTCTTCCCCAAGTTCGGATTGACGGAGTACGTGGGCGTCCCCGAAATCTCCCCCATGGTGGCGGCCCTCACGGCCCTCGCCCTGGGGGCCGTGGGCGTCCTCGCCGGCTACTTCCCCGCCCGGGACGCCGCCCGGCTCGATCCGGTCATCGCCATGAAGCTCTAGGGAAAGAGGGGCCTCCATGCAGATGAAGCTCATCTTCCAGCTCTTCCTCAGGGCCTCCCAGCTGGAGAAGAAGCGCGCCGCGCTGACCGTGGCCGCCATCGCCTGGGGGACCGTCGCCATTCTTCTTCTGCTGGCCTTCGGCCAGGGGCTCAAGGAGCAGATGATGCGGGGCCGGAGGGGCATGGGCGAGAACCTCGCTGTCATCTGGCCGGGCGAAACCTCCCAGCCCTGGAAGGGCCTCCCGGCGGGCCGGCCCATACGTCCCCTCGCGGACGACGTGGCCTACCTGAGAAGCCGATTGCCGGACGCGGAGGCGGTGATCGGAGAGATCCACAACTGGGGCACCTCCCTCACCTACGGAAAGAAGACCGTCACCGGACACGTCATCGGGACCAACTGGGAGTACGGAGAGATCCGAAACCACGTCCCCCAGCCCGGGGGCCGGTTCTTCAACCCCAACGACGAGCGGGAGAAGCGGCGGGTCATCTTCCTCGGAAACCAGTTGGCCGAAGACATCTTCGGCAAGGAGGACCCCGTCGGCAAGACCCTTCTCGTCAACGACGCCTCCTATCTCGTGATCGGGGTGATGAAGCCCAAGCTCCAGATGGGCAACTACGCCGGCCCCGAGGATTCCCACGCCGTGATCCCCATCACGACCTTCGTGGGCCAGTACAGCCGTCAACGGCTCAACAACCTGGTCATCAAGGTGCGCCGGCCCGAACAGATGGCCGGCATGCTCGAGCGGTTCAAGGAGGCCCTCGCCGCCCGCTACCGCTTCGATCCCACGGATGCGAAGGTCTTCGGCATCTGGGACACGGTCCGCAGCTCGAAGATCATGGCCAACGTCACGGTGGGCATCCAGATCTTCCTGGGGATCATCGGGGGGCTGACGCTGTTGATCGGGGGCATCGGCGTGGCCAACATCATGTACGCCGTGGTCAAGGAAAAGACGAGGGAGATCGGCATCCAGATGGCCCTGGGGGCCCGGTCCTCCTGGATCACGGGGCCCTTCCTCCTCCAGGGCCTTCTCTACACATTCCTCGGCGGGGCGTTCGGTCTTCTCGCGGCCCTTTTCCTGGTGATTCTCCTGAGCCTGGCCCCCACGGAGGGAAACCGAGCGCTGGAATTCCTCGGAAAGCCCACGCTTTCCCTGCCCATCGGGATCGCCACCGCGACCATCCTCGGGTTGATCGGGCTCCTGGCGGGGTATTTTCCCGCCCGCCGGGCGGCCGCCATCGATCCGGCTGAGACCCTGCGGTACGAATAGCCGGCCGGGGGGCCCCGGGGTGGACACCGGGGCGCCCGCCATGCTCCGGCTCTTGGAGATGCGAATGAACTGGCCTCTTAAGAACAACGGGAGAAACGGGAACGGCTACGGAGTTTCCCACGACGCCATCATCCAGATGAAGGCCATTCGCAAGGTCTACGACACGGGCAAGGTGCAGGTCGAGGCCCTGAAGGGCATCGACCTGAGGGTGGCCAAGGGCGAGTTCGTCGCGGTGGTGGGGCCTTCGGGATCGGGCAAGTCCACCCTGATGAACCTGGTGGGATGCCTCGACACGCCTTCGGACGGAGAGTACTACCTGGCCGGGGAACCCGTCGCCGGGCTGGACCGGGACCGGCTCGCGGACGTGCGGAACCGCCGCGTGGGGTTCATCTTCCAGAACTTCAACCTCCTTCCCCAGATCTCGGCCCTCGAAAACGTGGAGATGCCCATGCTTTTCGGCGGCGTCCCCAAATCGGAACGGCGGGCCAAGGCGGAATCCCTCCTGGAGCGAGTGGGGCTCAAGGACCGCCGGGACCACAAACCCACGGAACTGTCCGGGGGGCAGATGCAGCGGGTGGCCATCGCCCGCGCCCTCGCCATGGGGCCGGACATCCTCCTGGCCGACGAGCCGACGGGCAACCTCGACACTTCATCGGGTGGCGACATCATGGCCCTCTTCAGCGAACTCTGGGACCAGGGGTGCACCCTGATTGTCGTAACCCACGACCCCGCCCTGGCCCATCGGGCCGCGCGGATCGTGGAGATCCGGGACGGTCTCGTCACCCGGGATACGGCCCGCTCCTCCTGAGGCCACGCCTCCATTTCGGACCCTCCTTCAGGGGCCGAACCCCTTCGAGGGCGCCGGTGGATGGTTGTTCCTGAATCAAGCCCTGCGTCATTTGCCCCACTGTTCCGGATCCCACTTTTCGTTTTCCCGGCCCTTTGAGTAGACTCTTGGGCAAAGGCCTCCTCAGAGTAAGGGAGCTGCGGGGAGGGCGGTGGGGACCGCCCGGAGGAGGGGCCTATGGAGCGAGGGGTGGCCGTGGACAATCTAGCCGCATGGAAATCCCAGGAAGATGAGTTGCTCGCCCTGGCGATGGAGTCGGCGCCCGATCCGATCGAGGTGGACGCCCGGCTCCAGGAACTGCGGTCCCGCTTCGGGCCGGACGTGTATGCACGGTTTCTCCACCTCATCTGCCACGTGGACGTCTCCCCCGAGGAAGCCCTGGGGCATTGGAAAGCCATACTCCGTCACACCCAAGCCATGGCCGAGGGCCTCCGGCGTCCCGTCGACTATCGGGTGGGGGCGGCCGATTACTTCATCCGCGAAACTCCCTGCATCCCCTACCCCGCCGTCATTGACATCCGGATTTATCAGCAGACCGAGCAAGGGGTTCTCAAAGATCCCCTCACCTCGCTCTACAATCTGCGGTATCTCGAAGAGGTTCTGCCACGAGAGATAGGCATCTCTCGCCGGAGCGGAACCCCGCTCACGCTGATCTTTCTCGACGTGGATCACTTCAAGTCCTACAACGATCGCCTGGGCCACGAGGCGGGAAACCAGGCTCTCCAGGCCGTGGCGGGCATGATCCGGGACTCGGTCCGGGACATGGACCTTCCCTGCCGCTACGGCGGGGAGGAATTCACCGTCCTCCTTCCAGCCACCGACAAGATGGGGGGGCTCGCCGTCGCCTCCCGCATCGTCCAGGCCGTGGAACGCCTCCGCCTGCCCGCCCCTTCTCCCTTCGGCGTGCTGACCCTCAGCGCCGGCGTGGCCTCCTTTCCGAGCGACGCCGCCGACGGCGAGGAGCTCGTGCGCCACGCCGACGCCGCCATGTACCAGGCCAAGGCCCTGGGGAAGAACCGCGCCCTCCCTTACTCCTACGAGCGGAGAGGCTACTTGCGGATTCCGAGGGACTTCACAGGGACCGCGGCGGGCAACGGCCGGGCCGCCCTTCCCCTTTCGGGGAAGAACCTCAGCTGTTCGGGTCTCTACTTTCAGCTACCCATGGACGTGACCCTGGGACAGATCCTCGATCTGGATCTCGATCTCGGTCAGGGCCCGGGAGCCTCACGAATCGCCTGCCGGGTTCGGGTCGTGCGGTGCGAACCCGAAGGGGAGGGGGTGTTCGGAATCGGGGCCCAGATCGTGCACATTCCGACGGGAGACCGCTTGCGGTACTTCGACGTGGCCTCCGCGCCCCCTCCAAAGGGCGACTGATCGGAGAGGGACGGCTCCGGCACCCCTTCGGCCCTCAAACCTTACGCTTCAGAAGGAAGTACAGGCGGCCCGGCTCCCTCAGCCGGCCCGCCACGGCCTCCGCCGGAGCACCCGCTCCGCAGAAGAGGTCCACCCTTCCAGGCCCCCGAATGGCGCCCCCGGCGTCCTGACTGAGGACGATCCGGGAGAACGGCGTCCACCCCCGCAGGGCCCCTCCTGCCCCCAGGTCGGGTTTTCGGGAAAGGAGGAGTGCGGGGGCGCCCTTGGGAAAGACCGCCGGGTCCAGGGCGACGGACCGGGAGGGGGTGAGGGGGATGTTCAGGCTCCCGTAGGGTCCTCCAGTCTCGAACCGGAAGAAGGTGTAGCTCGGATTGACGTTGAGTTTTGCCTGCCTCTCCGATTCGCCCATCGAGGCGAGAAGATCCCGGATGTCCTGCATGGAGGCCTGGTCCTCCGCCAGGAGCCCCGCTTCGATGAGATGGCGCCCGAGGCTGGCGTACGGGTGGCCGTTCTTCCCGTCGTACTGCACCCGAACGGTCCTTCCGTCCTCGAGTTGGAGCCGACCCGATCCTTGGACTTGCAGGAAAAACACTTCCACGGGATCAGCGAGATAGGCGATCTCCAGCCCCTTCCCCCTCAACGCGCCGCCGCCGTCGATGTCCTCCCGGGAGAAATACGGCACGAGGCGATCTCCGACCAGGCGCCCCACGATCTTGGCCTGGCTTTCGGCCAGGGGGAATTGCGACAAGTCGGCCGTCACGAGGTCGGGGGGCCTCGAGTAGATGGGGTAACGGAATTGGTCGTCCGACCTCAGCCGGCCCGGCAGGACCGGCTCGTAGTACCCCGTCACGAGGAGCTCCCCATTCCCCTCGGAACAGGCGACCCGATAGGGCAGAAAGATCTCCTTGATTCGGGCCGACTTCCCCGACGCATCCAGGCCCCCGTCCTCGGCGATGCGAAGGAGCTCCCGCACGGAATCCGCCACGATGGCCGCGGGAACGTCCCAGGAACCGAGCTTCAGTACGGCGGACGCCGGCAGGCGTCCAAAGTAGATCAGGCTTTGCCGGCACGCCTCGGCCACTCCCGACCAGCCCAGGTCGTCCGCCGGCTCCCCCACTTCGGACCACGCGCAGGGCACGGGGGCCGGACCGGCCTGGGGTGTGGGCGCGGCCTGGACGGGCGGGCTTACCGGGGGCTCGGGCGGAGCGGCGGCGGGCACGGTCGGGACGATAGGACGTCGCGCGCACGCCAGGGCAAGTAGGACGCACCCCGCGAGGGCCGCCACGGACTTCAGTCGTCCCGTCCTCATGGATTCAAGTGTACCGGGCGAAGGACTGCCCGACAAGCCTGGTCCGACACCCCGGCAGGGAATGCCGACGGCCGCCCCTCGGTTATCTATCTCGGAAGCGAGTTCGGAATGATTCCTAGAGCGAGGCAACACAGCCGGCAGAGGGACCATCTCTTGGAGGTCCTGTTGAGCGCCCACGACCACCCGACCGCGGGCCAGCTCGCCCGCCGGCTGAGGGACCTTCACGGTCATGTCAGTGTTTCCACCCTGTACCGGAACCTGGAGATCCTGGTCTCCAGCGGGGCCGTCCGCCGGGTTCGGCTGGACGAAGGCCCCGATCGCTTTGACGCCAACCTTCGACCGCACTATCATGTCGCGTGCAACCGCTGCGGCCGTCTCTGGGACGCCCCCGTCCGCAAGGAGGACCAGTGCAGGTTCTCCCTGCCCCGGGGCTTTCGGCCGGAATCGTGGGAGGTAACCGTTCGGGGCACCTGCGCCGCGTGCGCGCGGGACGCCCACCCCTTTTCTGAACAGGAGGTGTGAGATGCCGAGTCTGAAAGGAACCAAGACCTTCGAGAACCTCAAGGCGGCCTTCGCCGGGGAGTCCGAAGCCAACCGCCGCTACCTGTATTTCGCGCGGGAGGCGGACGTCGAAGGCTACCCCGACGTGGCCGCCGTTTTCCGCTCGACCGGGGAGGGAGAGACGGGGCACGCCTTCGGACACCTCGACTACCTGAAAGAGGTCGGCGATCCGGCCACGGGCAAGCCCATCGGGGACACCCGGCTCAACCTCGCTGCCGCCGTGGCGGGCGAAACCTACGAGTACACAGAGATGTACCCCGGCTTCGCCCGAACCGCTCGGGAGGAGGGCTTCGACGAGGCCGCAGACTGGTTCGAGACCTTGGCGAAGGCCGAGCGGGCCCACGCGGGCCGATTCCAGAAGGCTCTGGACGAAATCAAGTAGTCCCGGAACGAGAAGCGCTCGCGGAGGCGCGGGGATCCCCTCCCGCGCGGGAGGGGGGCCGGGGAGCCCGGCTCCGCGCCTTCGCGGGCGTCAGGGTGGATGGGGGAGCGAGATGAGCGAGAAGGGACTCGGGGGCATCAAGGAATTCGTTTTCGACCCGCGCGATCCGAAGTTCTACGACGCGCGCGACCTCCACGCGGAGGAGCGGCGCATCTTCGAAATCTGCCACGGATGCCGATTGTGCGCGGGGCTTTGCCCGTCCTTCGACGTGCTGTTCGACCTCCTTGACTCCCGGGACATCCTGGCGGAGGCCCTGGAGGACAAGGACCTCGACGCGGTCATGGAGCCCTGCTTCTACTGCAAGCTCTGCTACACGAAATGCCCGTACACGCCGCCCCACGAATTCCGCCTCGACTTTCCGCACTTGGCCTTGCGGCACAAGGCCCAGAGGTTCAAGGAGAAGGGGGCGACGTTCGCGGGCAGGATGCTCGCCGATCCCGCCGGAATGGCACGGAAGGCTCGCCCGGTGGCGGCCCTGGCGAACACCGTGAACCGGAACCGGCTCGCACGCAAGGCCATGGCGCCGCTGCTCAAGATCCATCCCGAGGCGCCGCTGCCTCCCGTGGCGGCGAAAACCTTCGCGTCGCGGTTCGGTTCTCTGCCGAAGCCCGCCCAGACCCGTGAAAAGGCCGTACTCTTCACCACGTGCCTGGTGGACGAAAACTACCCGGAGCTGGGGGAGGTTCTGGTCCGATTCCTCGCCTCCTGCGGCGTGGAAGTGATCCTTCCCGACGGCGTCGATTGCTGTGGAATCCCGGCCTTTGACCTCGGAGACATCGAAACCGCCGCGGCCAAGGCCCGAAAGAACGTGGCCGCCCTTCTGCCCTTCGCCCGGGCCGGAATGCCGATCCTCGCCCCCGTTTCATCCTGCGCCATGGCCCTCGCCATGGAGTACCCCCTCCTCGTCCCCGGAGAGGAGGCGAAGTGCGTGGCGGGGGCCTCGCGGGACCTTCTGGACTATCTGGCCGACTTGAAGAAGCGAGGTCTCTGGCCTTCCGCGGAACCTCGTCCCCTGGGAGAGGTGGCCTACCACCTTCCCTGCCACCTGAAGCAGATGGGCGTTGGGTTCAAGGGACGAGACCTCCTGCGCGATTTGCCGGGGACCACCGTCAAGGTCCTGGATGGCTGCTCGGGCCACGACGGCACCTACGGGATCCGGCTGGAGACCTTTGACGCATCCATGAGGGTGGGGCGAAAGCTCTTCCAGAAGGTCCGGGACGCCTCCGGTCCCGTCACCACCGAATGTCCCCTCTCGGGCCTCCAGATCTCCCACGCCACGGGAAAGGAGGCCGTACATCCCATCGTTCTGTTGGCCAGGGCTTACGGAATCGGGTAAGGAGGCGCCGCGCGCCGGCCCGGCACCCCCTGGCGGAAAGGCATCCATGAAACCCATCGACCGAAGCGAAATCCTCGACCTCGTTCAATACGAAAAGCGCCGAAAGGACATCCGCGCCGAACTCATGGCCCTCAAGGACCGGCGGCGCCTTCACCTGAACCCCATCCTGACCCTGCTTTTCGAGAACCGGCGCACCATTTGGTACCAGATCCAGGAGATGATGCGGGCCGAGCGCATGGTGGAGGAGGAGGCGATCCTCGGAGAAATCGAGACGTACAGCCCGCTCGTTCCCGGCCGTGAAGAGTGGAAGGCCACCCTCTACATCGAAATCCCCGACCTCGACCGCCTGAAGGAGACCCTTCCCCGCCTCGTAGGGGTGGAGAACTCCGTGTACGCGCGGATCGGGAACACGGTGGTCAGGGCAGCAGGCGAGGGGGGTAGGAGCCGCGAGGATTACACGAGCACCGTTCACTACCTGACCTTCGAGATTCCGCCCGGCCTGGTGGAGGCTCTGGAGGCGGGTGCCCCCCTCCGGCTTGGAGTGGGCCACCCGGAGGCCCAGGCCGAGGTGGACGTGCCGACGGCGCTTCGGGAAGAGCTTCTTTCGGACCTCAGGGGAGGTTGAGGCCGTGGCCGAGGGAAGGGGACCCTCCCATTGGGCTGCAAACTCAAGAGCCCTGCGGCGCGAACTCGAGGGGGCGGTGGACCGGGATCTTCTCCGAGACCTCCACCGCCTCTCCCCGTTTCGCCACGGCGCCGTCGCCCTCGGCCTCACGCTCGCCGTAGTCGTGACGGCGGCGCTTCTCTCCCTTTCGCTGCCGTTTTGGGCCTGGTTACCCCTCTCCCTTCTTCAAGGCCTTTTCCTCTTCGACTTCACGATTCTTCTCCACGAGGTTCTGCACCACCTGGTGTTTCCTGGAAAGCGGGAGGGGCCGACGCGGCTTCTGGCCTTCCTGTACGCGCTGCCTTCCGGAATCTCCCCTTCGCAGTTCACGCGCTGGCACCTCGACCACCACGCGGGCCTGGGAAGCCCCACGGAAGACCCCAAACGGAACCGCCTCTCCCCCAAGAAGAACGCCCGCTGGCTCAAGGTTCTCTACTTCACGCCCGCGCTCTTTTGGATCTACTTCCACGCCGCCGCCGAGGAAACGGCCACCTACGAGAAGGCCCTCCGGCGGCGGATCACTATCGAACGGCTCTTCGCCCTTCTGGTGCACGCGGCCGCCGCCGGAGCGATCTTCCTGGCAGGAGGCTTCCCTCTCCTCCTCCGTCTCTACCTGGTGCCCTACCTTTTCGGTTTTCCCCTGGCCTTCGGCTTGAACCGCCTCGGCCAGCACTACGACATCGCCCCTGAAGACCCCGCCCGCTGGGGCACCCGGATGCGACCTTCCCGACTGTGGGACGCGTTCTTCCTCTGGTCCTCCTACCATCTGGAGCACCACTATTTTCCGGGCGTCCCTTTCTATAACCTTCGCAGGCTGAACGCCGCTCTTCGCCCCTTTTTCGAAAGGCGGGCACTCCCCGAGCGATCCTACGGCTGGCTTCTCTGGAAGTACCTGGCGGAAAACCGCGCCCCGCACACGCGCTGGACGTGACGCCGGGCCTCAGCCCCGCCTCAGGATCAGGTATCCGGCCAGACCGGACAGGACCGAGGCGCCGAGGATTCCGACCTTGGCCTGCGCGAGGAGCCCGCCGTCCCCGAAGGCCAGCCCGGCGATGAAAAGGGCCATCGTGAAGCCGATTCCGGCCAGACACCCGACGCCCGCGAAGGTCCGCCATCCGGCCCCGTCGGGCATCGGGCTGAGTCCGGTCCGCACGACGAGGTAGGCGCCGGCAAGAATCCCCAGGGGCTTCCCCAGCAGGAGACCGGCGGCCGCCCCGGCGGTCACCGTTCCCCAAAGGCCGCCTCCTCCCCCGGCCTCAAGGGAAACCCCCGCGTTCGCCAGGGCAAAAAGGGGCATGATCCCGAGAGTGACCCAGGGGTGCAGGGCGTGCTCAAGGCGCTGGAGGGGGGCCGAAGCTCCCTGGGCGGCCTCCGTGAGCCCGAGAAGGGCCTCGTGCTGGGCCGGGGTGAGGAGCCGCCCCTTGGACGTCTCGGAGGCGAATTCTCCGAGATACGATCGCGCTCTTTCCAGAAAGCTCGGGGCCTCCACGGCCACCCGGGCCGGGATCGTCATGGCCACGAGGACGCCCGCCACCGTCGGATGGACGCCCGACTTGAGGAAAAAGACCCAAACCGCCACGCCCGCCAGGGCATACAGGCCGAGGCTTCGCATGCCGAGGCGAGCCAAAAAGACGAGCCCGGCGAGAACGCCCACGCCGGCCCCCAGGTAGGTCGTCCGGATTCCCTCGCTGTAGAAAAAGGCGATGACGAGAACGGCGCCCAGGTCGTCGACGATGGCCAGCGCCGCGAGAAACACCTTCAGCCCGGGCGGGACACGATCTCCCAGCAGGGCCAGGACGCCCAGGGCGAAAGCGATGTCCGTCGCCATGGGAATCCCCCACCCCGCGGCCCCGGCGCCCCCTCCATTGATCAGAGCATACAGGACCGAGGGAACGGCCATCCCACCCAGCGCGCCGGCGATGGGAAGAAGGGCCTGCCGCGGCGTGGACAGCTCTCCCACCAGGATCTCGCGCTTGATCTCCAGACCCACGACGAAAAAGAAGAGGGCCATGAGTCCGTCGTTGATCCAGAGAAGAAGGGTCTTGGACAGGAAGAACGGTCCCGCACCAACGGAAATTTTCCAGGAAAACGCCTTGGCGTAGGATTCGGACCAGGGGGAGTTGGCCCACGCCAGGGCCGCGAGGGCGGCCCCCAGCAGAATCACTCCTGAGGCGGCTTCCCTCTGAAAGAACTCCATGAAGGGCAGGGGGACCGCCATCCGGCCCCGCTTCGTCTTGGCCTGACCCACTTTCGCGCCCACTCATCCTCCCAAGCAGACATGGACGATCGCGTTCCGGACGTGTTGTAATGGGCACCAGTTTACAACGAATGGCTCGGGACCTTTCCCAGGGAGGTGGTCGCATGTTCAAAGAATTCAAGGAATTCGCCATGCGGGGCAACGTGCTGGACATGGCCGTGGGCATCATCATCGGAGGTGCCTTCGGAAAGATCATCACCTCTTTCGTCGGTGACGTGCTCATGCCGCCCATCGGCCTCCTCCTCGGGAAGGTGGACTTCTCGAACCTGTTCATCGACCTCTCGGGCCAGCACTTCGAATCCCTCAAGGCGGCCAAGGAAGCGGGAGCCGCCACGCTCAATTACGGCCTCTTCATCAACACCGTCCTCGATTTCCTCATCGTGGCCTTCGCCATCTTCCTCCTGATCCGCCAGGTGAACCGGTTCAAGAAGGCCGAGGTCCCCGCCCCCCCGGCGACCAAGGAGTGCCCCTTCTGCCTTTCGGCGGTTCCGCTCAAGGCCAAGAAGTGCGGCTTCTGCACCTCCTCCCTGGAGGCCTGAGGAAACCCGCCTTCCCCATCGAGTAAGCCAGAGGGGCCCCGATGCCGGGGCCCCTCTTCACCTTTCGCCGACGTGGCGCTTTGGAGACCCCGTCAGGGCCACTGGAAGTTGACCGTCACCTCGCCCCCGTCGGGATTGAGGAAGCGGATGGCCCGGGGTGTGTTCTTGGGAACCGCCGCCTTCAGCGAGGCGCCTCCCTTGAGAAGGACCTGACCGGAGTTCTTCCACTTGATCTGCGTCCACGGCTGGCCTTCGATGAACACCTGGATGCCGCTCTGGAAGTTGCTTCCCGCAACGACGAAGCGGAAGGGATTCCCCTTCTTGGAGATGGAGGAGACCGACGGGGGGGTCACCGCGACGGTCCCGACCACGAGGGTTCCGGTCTGGGTGCAGACGTCCCCGCCGTTGCCCTCCCGGACCGTGAGGGTCCACGTGTAGGATCCCGCGGTGGAATAGGAGTGGGACACGCCCAGGGCCGTCCCGTGGGCCGACCCGTCCCCGAAGTCCCAGTCCACGGTGGGCGTGTCCGAACAGTCGGTGGCGGTGACCGTGCCGTTGAAGGTCACGACCTCCCAGACGGTGGCGGTGGCCGGAACCGAGGCGGTGCAGGTGAGCACGCACCCGCCGGACGGATCGGTCACGGTGACGGAGCCCGTCTGCGTGCAAGGGGAGGCGCCCGCCGTCGTGACCGTGAGGGTCCACGAGTAGGTTCCCGGAGCGGAGTAGGCGTGGGTGGGGGAGGCGGTGAAGGCGTGGGCCGAGCCGTCCCCGAAATCCCACTCGTAGGAAGGAGAGCCCGAACAGCCCGCCGCCGTCGCCGATCCCGAGAACGTGAGCGCTTGTCCCGTTTCGGCCGTCGCGGGGACGACCGCCGAACAAGCAAGCGAACAGCCCTGGGCGTTCACCTGGATCGTGAGGTGGGAATCGGTGGCCGTGTCCGAGGCGCCGTCGGTGACCGTGAGCGCGACCGGATACGAACCGGCGGAAGCGTAGGTATGGAGGGGGTTCTGTTGGACCGAGGCGGCGCCGTCTCCGAAGGTCCACGCGTAGGAGTAGGGCGGCGTGCCGCCGGAGGCCGAGGCGGAGAAGGCCACGTCCAGAGGGGCCGTCCCGCTCTCCGGGGACGCGGAGGCCGCGGCCGTCAGCGTGGAGGAGTGGGCGCAGAGGCCGGCCGCGGAAGGCGTGGGACTGGCCGCCGACAGGTTCATGGTCGCCGAGGAGAGGGCCAGCGCCCCGAGCACCAGACCCGGGCTTCCGATCGCGGCCGCGGAGGTGCCCGGCGCCACGGCTGTGACCGAACCCGGAACCGACGTGTCGGAGATCAGGGAACACGAGGCGCCGATGCGGCCGTTCCCGTCCAGACGAAGGGCCAGGAGGTCGCTGTTGCCGGCGCCGAAGGACTTGGTCTCCCCGGAGACGAAGAAGCCTCCGCCCGAGAGCGCCTCGACAATACCTTCCTCGCGGTCCGCCCCTCCATACGCCCGTTGGAAGAGCGGGTTCCCCGACGAATCCAATCGGAGGACCCACACATCGTCCAGCCCGTGGCCGAAGGACTCCGTATCGGCGGCGAGGAGAACGCCGCCGTCGTCCAGCGCTTCGGCGGAGGAGAGTTCGTCCTTCCCCGCTCCGCCGTAGGTCCTTTGCCAGAGGATGCCGCCGTCGGAGTCCAGCTTCAGGATCCAGAGGTCGTGGTCTCCCGCCCCGAAGGAATCCGTGTCGGCGGCCAGGAGAAAGCCGCCCGATTGCAACGGTTGAACGAAGCCCCACTCATCCTGCGACCCGCCGTAGGTCTTCTGCCACAGGATGTCCCCATCCCCATCGAGCCGGAGGAGCCACACGTCGCCCACGCCGTCGGAACTCCCCCCCGCCCCGAAGGATCGGGTGGTCCCCGAGAGGATGTACCCTCCACCCGGCACCGGCCAGAGACCGCCTCCGGCATCCAGGTCGCTCCCCCCGTAGGTCTTTTGCCAGAGGACGTTTCCGGAGGCGTCGAACCGGGCCGCCCAGAGATCCGCGTCTTGCGTCATCAGATTGAACACGGTTCCGGAACCGAGGATCGTCCCGTCTTGGGCCTCGTAGAAGGCCCCCGTGACCTGGCCCGCCCCCGTGTACTCCTTCTGCCAGAGGATGTTTCCGGAAGAATCCAGGCGGAGCATCTTCAAGGAGGAGTCAAGGGTGGCGAAGGAGAGGCTGAAGCCGTTCAGGAGGAACCCTCCGTCGGAGGTGGGGAGGGCTCCCGTGAGGCCCGAACCCGGAGGGCCGTAGCTCTTCTGCCATTGAACCGTGCCGTCCTCGCCCAGGCGGACGAGGAAGAAGGTGGCCTGCTGGGCGAGGTCCACGGAAGTTCCCTGGGCGAGAAGGCCTCCGCCCTGAAGGGGCAGAATGGCGCCGAACTCGTTGCCCGAGGTCCCGTAGGCCTTGGCCCAGACGACGGACCCGGATGCATCGGCCTTCAGGAGAAGCAGGTCCTGCTGGCCCGCTCCGAAGGAGGCCGTGTCGCCGCCGAGGAGAAATCCTCCGTCGCCGGTCTGTTTCACGAGAAAGCCGTGATCGCTGTCCGCGCCCCCGTAGGCCTTTCCCCAGAGGGGGGCGGCTTCCGCCAAGCGCACCGAAGACGCCGAAGCCAGGGCCGTCGGGCGAGCGCCCGCAGGGAGCCCCCGGTTCGGGGGTGCCGCCATGGCGCCGAAGGAGGCAAGAACCGCCCAAAGGACCGGCAAGGTCCCTGCAATCGATCTACATTTCATCTGGGTTCCTCCGAGTGAGGTCAAGCCGCTTTGGTGGAGTTCACGGACCGGTCTTTGGAACAGACGGACGGGGGACCCTATTTCCGGGATGGTCCTTTTCCGGAGGCCTCGCAAGGGACGAAGATCCGGCATCCCCTTCCGGCGCCACCTGGAGGTGCACCATGACGTACGAGCGGACGATCCCCAGGCAGGGCGACATGCGGGTGGAGGCCACCCTGTACACCTCCGACCGCCTTCCGGTCGAGGCCGATGCCCTTCGGCAGCTCCGGGACGCGTGCCGAATCCCCACCGTCGTGCGGGTTCTCGCCACGCCGGACATCCACGTCGGATTCGGCGTGCCCATCGGGTGCGTGATGGCCACGGAGGGAGTGGTGCTTCCCGCCGCCGTGGGCTACGACATCAACTGCGGAATGCGCGTACTGACCACAAACCTTCGGTCGGAGGAAACGGACACGGCCCGGCTCGCCCGCTCCATCCGAGGGGACGTCCCCCTGGGCGAGGGAAAGCGGAACGTGCCCATGGACCGCGCGGACTTCCTCGAGGTCCTTCGCTCCGGGGTGCCCGTCCTTCGAGAACTGGGCCGGACGGACCACCCGGCCTGGGAGCACCTGGATCCCGAGGAGGAGGCGCTCACCAGCGGGCACATGGAAGACGGAGGGTCCCTGCCGGGAGATCCCTCGGCCCTTTCCGAGCGGGCCCTGGAGCGGGGCCAGTACCAGTTGGGGACCCTGGGGGGCGGAAACCACTTCATCGAGATCCAGTCCGTGGAGAAGGTGGAAGACCCCGTCGCGGCGGCGGCGTGGGGGCTTTTCTCCGGCCAGGTCGTGGTGATGATCCACTCGGGGAGCCGGGGGCTGGGCCACCAGGTGGGGGACGAGTACATGGCCCTCGCCCGATCCCGCCGTTACTTCGAACCGCACCCCTCCAAGGAGCTGTGCTACATGCCCGTGGACTCGCCGGAGGGGCGGCGATACCTGGGCGCCATGAACGCCGGGGCCAACCTGGCCTTCGCCAACCGGCACCTCCTCGCCGCCCTCGTGAGGAAGGCCCTCCTCGAACACCATCCCGAAGCCAGGGTCTCCCTCCTCTACGACGTCCCCCACAACATCGCCAAGAAGGAGCTTCATGGGGGGCGCGAACTCTGGGTACACCGAAAGGGGGCCACCCGCGCCTTTCCGGGGTCGAGGATGGCCGGGACGCCCTTCGCCGAAACGGGTCAGCCCGTTCTCATCCCCGGTTCCATGGGAACCCGCTCCTACCTCCTGAGGGGGATCCCGGAGAACGAAGTCGCTCTCTGCTCGGCCAACCACGGCGCGGGCCGACGCTTGAGCCGGACGGCCGCGGCGGGGGTCATCCGCCGGGGCGACGGCAAGATCCTGAGGCCCGGCGCCATCACGGACGAGGACTTCCGGCGGGCCATGGAGGGCGTGCACCTCATTTGCGAGGATCGAGCCTCCATCAAGGAGGAAGCCCCGCAGGCCTACAAGGACATCGGAGCCGTCATCGAGGCGGTCCGCGGGGCGGGGCTGGCGGAGGTGGTTGCGGTCCTCCGCCCCTTGGCGGTGCTCAAGGGCTGAGCGGCGCGGTCAGGACCTCGGCTTCCAGAGAATCCCGAAGGAGAGGATCTGAACCCCGCCCCGCGCGGCGGGGAGCAGGGTAATCGCCTCCATGTCCCCTCCGAGGAAGCGCCGAAGGTGCTCTTCGCGGGCGGCGGCCAGGGCGGCGGCGGCAGTGTCCCGCTCGGCCCGGGCATCGGCCAGATCCGATTCGAGGGCCTCGAGCCGGTCCTCCGCGCGGTCGGCCATTCGCTTCTTGGAGGCCGTCCGGCTGATGGCCCCGCCGAGGCTCCGCTTGGAGCCGAGCAGGCCCCCCAGAACCCCGAGACCCACGGAGAGGGCCGTGTCCGCGCTTCGGGCCTTGGATTCGGAGCGCTGGCTTTCCACCTTGATTTCCAGCTGGCGCACCCGGTCCTCCGCCCGGTCCAGACGCCGTCGCAACGGGTCCAGAGCCTTCGTCTCCTCCGCCGCCCGGCGCGCCTCCCTCAAGGCGGAAACCCGACCGCGGAAGGAGGCCTCCGGTTCCCCCGGCGCCTGCATCTCGCCCGTGACGGGATCCTTGAGGAGATTCAGGGTTCGGCGGAGGGCGAGGGCGGCGGCGGCGGCCTTGGCGGCGCGGTCCGGTTTCCAGGAGGAGAAGTACGCCGGCAGGGGGCTGGCGGAGGATCCCGACCCGGGCCAGGTTTCCGTACCCAGGCTTTCGGCGTCCAGCGGGTCCGCGGCGAGGTCCGCCTCGAGCGTGGCCCCGCCCAGGGGCCAGAGAACCTTCTGGATGAGCGAAACGGGGGGGGCCTTCGGAGCCGTCCGGTAGGAAAGCTGGACCTCCGCGGCGAGGTGTGGAACGAGCGAGCCGGTGCCCGAAAAGTAGGACGACCAGCCGGCGGGGACGGTGGGAGGGCCTCCGCTCCGAGGCCCCTCCTGGCTGCCGGGTGCCGGCGCGGGCCGTGCGGCGCCCAGGAGCCGCTCCAATTGGGGCAGGGCGAGCGGTCCGGCGAGGAACGAAACGCAGTGGCGGGTTTCCATGAGCAAGGGGGCGTCCCGCTTCACGTCATGGACCAGGAAGGTCCTGGGGGCGATCTCTCCGAGCCTCTCGGCCGCGTCCACACCCCCCGGGAGGGCGCCCAGGGCGTCCGCGACGCGCCTCCGGTCCGGCTCCGTCTGCAGACGGCCGAGGAACCAGAGGCCGGCGTTGGTGAGCCCCTTGTAGTCAAGGTCCACAGGGTTCTGCGTGGCGAGGACGACGCCCACGCCGAAGGCGCGCGCCTGCTTGAGGAGCGTGAGGAGCGGGGCCTTGGTGGGCGGGTTGGCCGGGTGGGGCGGGAAGTACCCGAAGACCTCGTCAAAGACCACCAGGGCCCGGAGCGAGTCGCTCCCCGTCTGCCTGCGCGTCCACGAGGCGAGTTCGCCCAGCAGAAGGCCCAGAAAGAAAAGCCGCTGGGACTCGGGGAGATGGCTGAGGGTCAAGACCGTCTGCGCCCCCGCGGAGGCGGGGTTCAACCATTCATCCAGGTCCAGAGCCGCCCCGGATCTCCAGGCCGCGAGCGCCGGGGAGGCGAGAAGGGCGTTGAGCCTCAGCGCGAGGGCCGTCCTCTCTTTGGGGGGGATGACCGTGTCCAGATCCAGGACCCCGATCCGCTGGAGCCGCGGAGAGAGGACTTGCCGGACGAGGTCCTCGAGGGACGGCGCCGAACCGGAGTCCCACAAGTCGAGAAGCAGGTGGGACAGGAGCAGCCCCTCCGGGCTCGTAGCCGGATCGTCCGGCAGGTCCGCCAGGGCCATCAGCGAGGCCGCCGCCGAGAGCGCGACCTCCGCCCGCTCCTCCACGGGAGGACAGGCGAAGCGTTCGAGGACGTTGACGGGCCGGAGTTCCGCCCCGGGCGTCAGCACGCGCACGGGCACCCGGGCCAGGGAGCGCGCCGCGTCGGGGCCGGGGCCGAAGGCCTCCACGCCCGCCTTCCAGCGCTCGGCCGTCTCGGCCGCTCGGCCCACGGGTGCGAACGGGGCGAAGTCCTCCGGCCGGTAGTCGGGGAACACGAGCAGCCGGTTCGTCAAGTCCCCCTTGGGATCGAGGACCAGGGTGGGAACGCCCGCCAGGGCGGCCTCCTCCAGGAGGTTCACGAGGAGTCCCGTCTTGCCGGACCCGGTCATCCCGATGACGGCGGCGTGGGTCGTCAGGCGGTCCGCGTCCAGTTCGTACCGCCCGGGCGCTCCGGAGGACTCTCCGGCCGCTTTCGGACGTCCCAAAAAGAAGCGTGCGCCCATGGCTCCCTCCCTTCGTTTCATGATACGCGATGGACCTGCCGCGCGGTAGCGCGTGGGGGAGAGTGTTCCCCGCAACCTGTCGATGCCGTATTCTGGCGGCGTGGCGCCTCGGCTTCTCGAAGGGAGGACCATGGCCTGGGACCCGGACCTCTACCATCGATTCCGCGCGGAGCGCACGGCCCCCTTTGAGGACCTGTTGGGGCTGGTGCGCAAGGCGCCGGGGCTCTCGGTGCTGGACCTCGGGTGCGGGACGGGGGAGCTCACGGCCCGGTTGAAGGAGGCGCTTCCCGATTCGGACGTGGTGGGCCTGGACAGCTCACCGGCGATGCTCGAAAGAGCCCGCCCGCTCTCTCGCCCCGGTCTCCGATTCGAACTCGGTTCGGTGGAGACGGCCGAGGGAGAGTTCGACCTCGTCTTCTCCAACGCCGCCCTCCACTGGGTGGCGGATCACAGGGACCTCATTCCACGGCTCCTGCGCATGCTCCGTCCGGGCGGCCAACTCGCCGTCCAGATCCCCTCGAACCACGATCACCCCGCCAACCGAACGGGCGACGAGGCGGCCCGGAGGGCCCCCTTCCGGGAGGCCCTCGGCGGCTGGACGCGGACGGTTCACGTTCTGCCCCTTCCTGAGTATGCCGAGGTCCTTCACGGCTCGGGGGCCGAGGATTTCACGGTCATCGAAAAGGTGTATCCCCACCTCCTCGCGGACGCGGGGGCCTTGCTCGACTGGCTGGCGGGCACCACGCTCCGGCCGTACCTGGCCCGCCTTCCGGAAACCCTCCATGGCCCCTTCCTGGAGGCCGTCGGAGAGGAGTTGGGGCGCCGGTTCCCCCAACGCCCCGTCTTCTTCGGGTTCCGGCGGATCCTTCTCCACGCCCGCCGCGGAAAGGACCTCCGGTGAGCCGGATCCTACGGGGCCTCCTTCTCGCGTTGGCCGCCCTGCTCCTGTTTGCGTGCCGTCCGAAGGTGACCCGGTTTACGTTCGAGCCCCTGGACATCGGCTCGGACCCCGTTCAAACCGCCTGCGAAAATGTGCCCGCCTGGACCTTTACGAGGGGGGGGTTCCACATCACCGTGACGCCGAAGGCGGAGTACACGTTAAAGGGGATCGTCCTCTCCCGGAAGAACTACTCCGGCGATCGGAACGCGATTCTCTCCCCCTGCGACGTGGCCATGGCCTGGGGCAGGCTGGCCGACGAAGACCTCCTGGACCGGATCTCCTGGGACCAAAGCGGCCGCTGGTACTGGTGGCGATGCCCCGACGGGTTTCCCTTCGACAACTCCTTCATCGCTCGGTACTCGGCCAACACCCACATCTTGCCGGCCACGCCCAACGTCCGCCGCGCGGTGCTTCGCCTCAAGGCCGGCGACCGGGCCGCCCTCTCGGGTCACCTCGTCTTCGTCGACGCGACGGACGGGACCTCCCAGTGGTGGTGGCACAGCAGTCTCTCTCGAGAGGACACGGGGGAGGGCTCCTGCGAGGTGCTTTTCCTGAAGAGTCTCGAAGTGGACGGAAAGGTGTACGAATGACGCGCCCCCTCCTGGCCCTCCTCCTGGCGGCCTCCCTGGTCGGGTGGGGTCCCAGGGCCCCGGCCGCGGACGGCCTCACCCTCGAGCCCTACCTCAGGATTCGGGTGACCGAGTCCGCCGGAGAGACCGTGGTCGACGTCCCTCGCAGACTGCTGGACGCGCTGGGCCCGACGGGGGCCACCGTTCCCCTTGGGACGTGGAAAGGGAGGGCTCTGCGACTTTCCGTGGACCGGACCGTCCGCGACCTCAGGGGCCTTCCCGCCGAAGGCGCCGAGAAGATCATCCTGCGGCGTCAGACCGACGCCGGTCCTCTGACGATTTCCGCCAAGCCCTTCGCGAAGCGTGTGCCCCCGAGGCGCCCGGGGCCCCTCTGGCTGGATGCGGTGTTCCTGCGGCTGGACGGAGACCGCAAGCGGGTCCAAACCACCCTTCCGCTCGTGGCCGTATCCGCCGTGGGTCCGGCGCTCTTCCAACTCGCCGGGGCCCCCGCGGATCCGGATGTTCTGCCTCTTCTGGAAGAGGGGCTTCGCGCCGCGGCGGCCGTGGGATCGGGAGCCGTTCTCGACGCGCGCGCCCCCTGGGCAAGGCTCATCCTGTCCACGCGCTGAATCGGAAGGCCCGCACGCGGGTGCACACCGCGATCACGGCGTGGGTACGGGAGCCGAGGGAGGAAACCCGCCACGGCGGCGTCTCTTCGCCATGACCTGCGCCAGGGAGTTTGCCTGGACCGGCTCCGGCCCGCCGGAGCCCGCACCGGCGGCCGCGGGTGGACGGTGCACCGGCTTTCTCCCCGACGTCGCACTTCGGTTCAACGAGCCACGGATGTCCCAGAAAGGAAAAAGCCCCCGACGAATCGGGGGCTTCTTCTCGTTAACTTCCCGGCGGCGACCTACTCTCCCACGCAGTTGCCCACGCAGTACCATCGGCGCTGAGGAGCTTAACTTCCGTGTTCGGAATGGGAACGGGTGTGACCTCCTCGCTAGGGCCACCGGGAAAATCCGGTAGTTCTATCAATCAGTGATCGGGCAACGCACTTCGAAACCGAAAGTAAGTGTTATGGTCAAGCCTCACGGGCTATTAGTACGGGTCGACTGAACGCGTTACCGCGCTTACATCTCCCGCCTATCAACCTGGTCGTCTTCCAGGGCCCTTCAGCCATTGCTGGAGGGAGGCCTCATCTTTGGGAGGGCTTCGCGCTTAGATGCTTTCAGCGCTTATCCCACCGGAGGTGACTACCCAGCGCTGCCCCTGGCGGAACAGCTGGTACATCAGAGCTCCGTCTATCTCGGTCCTCTCGTACTAGAGATGGAACCCATCAAGCCTCCTTCGCCCGCGACAGATAGGGACCGAACTGTCTCGCGACGTTCTGAACCCAGCTCACGTACCGCTTTAATCGGCGAACAGCCGAACCCTTGGGACCGGCTTCAGCCCCAGGATGCGATGAGCCGACATCGAGGTGCCAAACCCTGCCGTCGATGTGGACTCTTGGGCAGGATCAGCCTGTTATCCCCGGAGTACCTTTTATCCTTTGAGCGACGGCCCTTCCATTCGGAACCGCCGGATCACTAAGCCCCACTTTCGTGCCTGTTCGACTTGTAGGTCTCGCAGTCAAGCTCCCTTATGCCTTTACGCTCTGCGGCTGATTTCCAAACAGCCTGAGGGAACCTTTGGGAGCCTCCGTTACGCTTTGGGAGGCGACCGCCCCAGTCAAACTACCCGCCTAGCACTGTTCCCAGCCCGGATAACGGGCCCAGGTTAGAACCTCAACACCACGAGGGTGGTATCTCAACGTTGGCTCCACCGCAGCTGACGCCACGGCTTCACAGCCTCCCACCTATCCTGCACACGTGGAGTCGAAATTCAATGCTAGGGTGCAGTGAAGGTTCACAGGGTCTTTCCGTCTAGTCGCGGGTAACCGGCGTCTTCACCGGTGCCACAAATTCGCTGAGCCCCTCGGGGAGACAGCGCCCAAATCGTTACGCCTTTCGTGCAGGTCGGAACTTACCCGACAAGGAATTTCGCTACCTTAGGACCGTTATAGTTACGGCCGCCGTTTACCGGGGCTTCGGTTCAAAGCTTCGCCTTGCGGCTGACCTCTCTCCTTAACCTTCCGGCACCGGGCAGGCGTCAGTCCCTATACGTCGTCTTCACGACTTTGCAGAGACCTGTGTTTTTGTTAAACAGTCGCTTGGGCCGATTCTCTGCGACCTCATTCCGCTACAGCCGCGAGGGCTTTCACGTACTCGAGGTTCACCTTCTCCCGAAGTTACGGTGGAATTTTGCCGAGTTCCTTCCCGAGGGCTCACTCACGCGCCTTTGGATACTCTCCTCGCCCACCTGTGTCGGTTTACGGTACGGGCACCTTAAGGACTCGCTACGAGGTTTTTCTTGGCGGCATGGACTCGGCCAGTTACCTCTCGTCCAAGGACTCGAGGCCCTCTCGGCTCTCGGTGTAATGGTCTCGTGGATTTGCCTGCGAGACCCACCTACGACCTTCGACCAGCGCATCCATCGGCTGGCTGACCTATCCTTCCGCGTCACCCCTTCGCTGATAGCGTCCCTAGGGTGGTACTGGAATATTAACCAGTTTTCCATCGACTACGCCTTTCGGCCTCGCCTTAGGACCCGACTAACCCTGGGCGGACGAACCTTCCCCAGGAAACCTTAGGCTTTCGGCGTGGCGGATTCTCACCGCCATTATCGCTACTTATGCCGACAGAGTCACTTCCTACGGATCCACCCGTCCTCGCGGTCGAGCTTCATCTCCGTAAGAACGCTCCCCTACCGCCCCTCTCCTTTCGGAGAGAGACCCGCAGCTTCGGTGCCTGGCTTGAGCCCCGGTACATTATCGGCGCAGAACCGCTTGACCAGTGAGCTATTACGCTTTCTTTAAAGGATGGCTGCTTCTAAGCCAACCTCCTGGCTGTCCGAGCAGTTCAACAACCTTTACCACTTAGCCAGAACTTAGGGACCTTAGCTGGCGATCTGGGTTATTTCCCTCTTGACCATGGAGCTTATCCCCCACAGACTGACTCCCGACCTCTCACTTGACGGCATTCGGAGTTTGGTTGGATTCGGTACGGCTGACGCCGCCCTAGTCCATTCAGTGCTCTACCTCCGGCAAGAAACGGTCGAGGCTAGCCCTAAAGCTATTTCGGGGAGAACGAGCTATAACCGAGTTTGATTGGCCTTTCACCCCTATCCCCAACTCATCCAAGTGGTTTTCAACCCGCACTGGTTCGGACCTCCATCTCGTGTTACCGAGACTTCATCCTGGTCGGGGATAGATCACCCGGTTTCGCGTGTACCGCATGCGACTGAACGCCCTGTTCAGACTCGCTTTCGCTACGGCTCCGGACCTGAGGCCCTTAACCTTGCCACACACGGTAACTAGCCGGCTCATTATGCAAAAGGCACGCCGTCACGCATTGCCTTGCGGCCATAGCGCTCCGACTGCTTGTAGGCGTACGGTTTCAAGTTCTATTTCACTCCCGTCACCCGGGTTCTTTTCACCTTTCCCTCACGGTACTGGTTCACTATCGGTCGTAGGCGAGTATTTAGCCTTACCGGATGGTCCCGGCAGATTCCCACGGAATTCCACGTGCTCCGCGGTACTTGGGAAATCCACGAAGGGGCGGAGCGGCTTTCGTCTAAGGGGCTGTCACCCTCTATGGCCGGCCTTCCCAGACCGTTCGACTAACCGTCCGCTTTGTAACCCTTTGAACCCACTGCAGCAGGTCCGTGTGGCTCCCACGACACCGCTCATGCAAGGCCTGCAGGCTTGAGCACATGAGCGGTTTAGGCTCTTCCCCGTTCGCTCACCACTACTTGGGGAATCACGGTTGTTTTCTTTTCCTGAGGGTACTGAGATGGTTCACTTCCCCTCGTTGGCTTCACACGCCTATGGATTCAGCGTGAGATGGCCGGGTATTACCCCGACCGGGTTGCCCCATTCGGGAATCCCCGGATCAAAGCCTGCTTGCGGCTCCCCGAGGCTTAACGCAGCTTGCTACGCCCTTCATCGCCTGCCTACGCCAAGGCATCCTCCGTACGCCCTTTGTAGCTTGACCTAACGTACTTCCAGCTTCTTTGTGGCGTTACCCGATCACCAATTGTCAAAGATCTTCGGACCCATCGTCGGATCCCGTCGCGAACGCGGCATCCGGCGCCTGGTGGTGGAGATGAGCGGATTTGAACCGCCGACCCCCTGCGTGCAAGGCAGGTGCTCTCCCAGCTGAGCTACATCCCCGTCTGTACGATTTCGAAATTCAAATTTCGAAATGGAGAGGGTGGTGGTGGGCCTAGGTAGAGTCGAACTACCGACCTCACGCTTATCAGGCGTGCGCTCTAACCAACTGAGCTATAGGCCCGATCTTCCCGGGCCAGCCCGAACGCGCGGCCCATCATCTCTCAGCACAAGTCCGATCCGTCAAAGAGCCCGCCTTGCGGCCCTTTCAAAACTAGATGGCAGAATGCGAAATCCCGAATCCTGAAACTCTTTAGAAAGGAGGTGATCCAGCCACAGGTTCTCCTACGGCTACCTTGTTACGACTTCACCCCAATCACCGACCCTACCTTCGGCGCCTGCCTCCTTGCGGTTAGCCCAGCGACTTCTGGTAAAGCCGACTTTCGTGGTGTGACGGGCGGTGTGTACAAGGCCCGGGAACGTATTCACCGCGACCTGCTGATTCGCGATTACTAGCGATTCCGGCTTCATGCAGTCGAGTTGCAGACTGCAATCCGAACTGAGACCGGCTTTTTGAGATTCGCTCCCCCTCGCGGGTTTGCAGCTCTTTGTACCGGCCATTGTAGCACGTGTGTAGCCCTGGACATAAAGGCCGTGATGACTTGACGTCGTCCCCACCTTCCTCCCCGTTAACCAGGGCGGTCCCCTTAGAGTTCCCGGCATGACCCGCTGGTAACTAAGGGCAGGGGTTGCGCTCGTTGCCGGACTTAACCGAACACCTCACGGCACGAGCTGACGACAGCCATGCAGCACCTCGACTCCCGCCCTATAGCAAGCTACAAGGAAGCCCTGTTTCCAGGACGGTCGAGAGCCGTTCGAGCCCAGGTAAGGTTCTTCGCGTTGCGTCGAATTAAACCACATGCTCCACCGCTTGTGCGGGCCCCCGTCAATTCCTTTGAGTTTCAGCCTTGCGACCGTACTCCCCAGGCGGGGTACTTAATGCGTTAGCTCCGGCACGGGAAGATTTAGACTTCCCACGCCAAGTACCCATCGTTTAGGGCGTGGACTACCAGGGTATCTAATCCTGTTTGCTCCCCACGCTTTCGCGTCTCAGCGTCAATCACGGTCCAGAGAGCCGCCTTCGCCACCGGTGTTCTTCCCGATATCTACGCATTTCACCGCTACACCGGGAATTCCGCTCTCCCCTCCCGCATTCAAGCCTGGCAGTTTCGAAAGCAGTTCCCCGGTTGGGCCGAGGGCTTTCACTTCCGACTTGCCAGACCGCCTACACGCGCTTTACGCCCAGTAATTCCGAACAACGCTTGCCCCCTACGTTTTACCGCGGCTGCTGGCACGTAGTTAGCCGGGGCTTCCTCTGCTGGTACTGTCACCGCGCGGTGGTATTGGCACCGCACGGCTTCTTCCCAACTCACAGGGCTTTACGACCCGAAGGCCTTCATCGCCCACGCGGCGTCGCTGGGTCAGGCTTTCGCCCATTGCCCAAAATTCCTCACTGCTGCCTCCCGTAGGAGTCTGGCCCGTGTCTCAGTGCCAGTGTGGCCGGCCACCCTCTCAGGCCGGCTACCCATCGTAGGCTTGGTAGGCCGTTACCCCACCAACTACCTAATGGGGCGCGGGCTCCTCCTCAAGCGATAGCATGCAAGCAGAGGCCATCTTTGCCGACAGGGACCTGGGTCCCCGCCGAGTTATGCGGTATTAGCGCTCCTTTCGGAACGTTATCCCCCACTCGAGGGCAGATTACCCACGTGTTACTCACCCGTGCGCCACTCTACTCGGGGTTGCCCCCTTTCGCGTTCGACTTGCATGTGTTAAGCACGCCGCCAGCGTTCGTTCTGAGCCAGGATCAAACTCTCCAGTTGATTTTGGAGGTTTGAATAGGTTCGGATTCGGTCGTGGACTGTTTTATGGTCCGCACGATCTCGCGT